>JACCXA010000272.1 GCA_013697365.1 Chthoniobacterales bacterium | reverse complement strand
GAGGATAGCCGCCTTATTTTAGACCCTTCGTTTAGCGGTTCTTTGGATTGGACGCCGGTGCTCGCGGTCGCGATCGGGCGGTGGCGGTGCTTGCGATGTGTTGGCAGAGAATGATTCTGTTCGTGCACTCGTTACGCACCGCAGCCCGATCGAGCTGACATCAAGAAATAAGGAATTACGGTGCTGCACAGCTTAGGCGGGATTCGATCCGGTTTTCCCCACCACAGTTAAGCCCAGATTAGAAGCTCGAAAGGGGAAGAGCGCGGGCGCACAATCGCGGGCGTGACCCATATCTGCACCGGCCACCTGCGGCATCTCGCAAGGCAGACTTTAGTTGCGTTTCTGCTAACTTTTCTCGCCGCGCGCATCGTCGTGATCCTGATCATGACGCGCAGGATGCCCGACTTGTTTATGCACGTGGGCGGGACACATGTTCATCATTTAAACTATGGAATTATCTTGCTCTCAACTGTGGCAGGCGTGGCGCTCTTCGCGCAGTTGAACGAAGCGCAGCGCAGTGTCTGCGCGTGGGTGTACGGCATCGGACTAGCGCTAACCTTTGACGAATTCGGGATGTGGCTGCACCTCGGCGGGAGCTATTGGCAAAGGGCTAGCTTCGACGCCGTTGTTGTAATTTCGGGTGTTCTCGGCCTCCTTGCGTTTGCACCCTCATGGCAACGTCTGCGCACCCATCATTTTGCCGTTGGCGGAGCGCTGCTTCTTGCGGTCGTCGCTTTTTCGATACTGTTGATCAAGTCTCTCAACCGTGCGGACCGGAAGCTTGAGCCGACGCTGATGGAGATGGAAAGAAGCGGGCCGGGGTAGCGGCCTGAGTTGCGTGGAAGAAGAAGAGTCTTTTTTCTGGTCGTTCAAAATGCCTCCTTCGGAATGAATTTGCCGGCGGCGGCTCGCTCGGAAAATAAGGCTCCACGGCGACCGGACCGTGAAGTCTCCGATGCGACTTAACCTGGAGGAACTACCGCCGTGGTTTCAGCTTTGCCTCATACACACCGAGCACGTTGCCGGTCGTGTAATCGAGCGTCGCAGCAAACGTCCCGCGACCGCTCATGCCGGCGTAGGCGGCCCTTCCGCCGGTGATCGATTCTCGCCCTTCGACAGGCACGCGAGTGGAGTCGAAATGGATGGAGCCGCAAGAGTGTGCGGGTTCAAGTCCCTCCTCCGGTAGCTTATTCTATCCCCGCTAGAGTTCCCGGAGACCGGTTCAGGGCGATTTTTTCTCGCACAGTTTCTGGAAACGCGCGTCGTCCCGCAACGGATCCCAAACCGGATGGAGGCGCAGCTCTGCGGGAGTCATTTTCATTCCCGAGTGGAAGATCCTGCTTGGCACGCGCAGGACCTCGGTCAGCGTTTCCACCGCGGCATCTTTCTCACCGAAGCGTGCCTGCACCCGCGCCAAAATCTGCCGGGCGGCCGGGCCGATGACTGCGTCTTTTCGGGAACGATCGATCGTATTTTGCGCTTCACGGAAGGCCCCGTCTCGATCTCCAAGGCCGCCGCGGATTTGCGCCATGTCGGCTGCGAGAAATGGCGAATCATCCTGACTGCGCCGCAATGTTTCCCCCGCCTGACGGCCAGCCGCGTAAGTCGCCTGCGCCTCCGCCCCTTGCCCGGCCCGCTCCTGCGCTAACCCGAGCAGCACATAATAATTTGTGAGCGCTTGGCCGAGAGATGGTGCCGGACGGAGGAGCGCCTCTTTCAAAGCTGCAATCGCAGGAAGGTACTCGCGCTTGTAGAGCAACTGCAGGATCTGGACGTTGAAAACAATCTGATCCGAAGGCTGGAGCGCAATCAATCGCAGCTGCTGATCCGCTGCCTCCAAGTCATCTTCGGATTGAAAAGTCGCTGCTTTGCTTGCGACCAATTCCGCATCGTCCGGCGCGATATTCAACGCGCGGTCCAAAATGCGCCGCGCGTCCACGAATTCACCCAACCAATGCGAAGTGATGGCAGGCTCGAAGAGGAGTTGCGTGTTCCGCGGGTCAAGACTGATGGCTTGCTCCTGATGCGCGATTGCGTCCTGCCATTTCCCTTCCCGACGATCAATAAAACTGATCGCCAAAAGCACGTCCGGGCTGTTCGGTAACAGGCGGCGCGCCTCCTCGAAAGCCTGTCGCGCCGGCACGTAGTCTTCAAGACCGTAGTAATAGTAATAACCGCGCGCAAGGTGCGTTTCGCCGCTCTCCGGTCGCAACCGGAACGCCGTTTCCGAGGCTTCCTGGGCCGCATTGCGACGCGCTGACGTGCGGTCGTAATTCATGAAATAAAGGTTGCTGTCGCCAATCGCTAGGCGCGCCCAGGCAAGTGCAAACCTCGGATCGAGCCGCACCGCCTCGCGATAGAAGCGGGCCGAGTTTTGCAGACTCTCCGGCGAAAGTTCCGCGCGGCGCTCGCTCGCCAGACCGCGCAGGTAGGCGTCATACGCGCCCGGGACCTCCGTGGGCCGTTCCTGGATCGCTCTTTCTTCGCGTCCCGTCAGTTTCGCGTGGAGCGCTTCGCCGATGGCTTTCGCGATATCGCTCTCCACTTCGAAGATGCCAGTCAGCTGGCGGTCATAGGTTTCGGCCCAAACTTGCAAATCTGTCTGCGCGTGAATCAACTGAACGTTGACGCGGATGCGATCGCCGGACCGCTGCACGGTACCTTCCAGGATGTTGGCAACCCCGAGTTGCAGAGCGATGTCGGCGACGCTGCCCGGTTTGCTTTGATACTGTTGCGTGGAGATACGCGAGATGACTTTCAAATCCGCAATCTTCGCAAGCCGCGTGAGGATTTCCTGCTGTACGCCGGTCGCAAAATATGTGTTTTCCCTGTCCTCACTCAGACTGCTGAAAGGCAAAACCGCGATGCTCTTCTCCGGGATGGTTCGCATGGCGCCACCGGCTGATTCCCGGTCAGCCTGGAGCTGCGCGTCGCGCCCCCTCTCCGATGATCGCCAGGCCCAGTAGCCGCCGACCGCCATTGCCGCGATCACCAGACCACCAATTCCGAGAATCCAGGCATGACGCCGGTGTCGTGCCGCCAGCGCTCCAC
>JACCXA010000259.1 GCA_013697365.1 Chthoniobacterales bacterium | reverse complement strand
GAGATGTGGTCCATCTGGCCTGAAGTGCTGAAGAATTATGCGAAGCACCATCAGACTGGTGAGCCAATGCCCGTCGCCTTGCTCGACAAGATGCTCGCCTCGCAAAAATTCAATCAGGGCTTCGCGACCACGGAATATCTCTCCGCGGCCCTCCTTGATCAGGCCTGGCATCAACTGAGAGCCTCGGAGGTTCCGAAAGACGCGCTTGCCTTCGAGGCGACCGCGCTAACGAAGGCCGGCGTAAATGTGCCGCTAGTCCCGCCACGTTATCGCACCGCGTACTTCTCGCACTCGTTCGCGGGCGGTTACTCGGCCGGTTACTACTCTTATATCTGGAGCGAAGTGCTCGATGCGAACACGGTGAATTGGTTCAAAAACAACGGCGGCATGACGCGGGAGAACGGGGATCGCTTCCGGCGCACGCTCCTTTCGCGCGGCGGAAGTGAGGACCCGTTGCAGCAGTTCAAAAACTTCACGGGCGGCGAACCCGATATCGCGCCGTTGCTCGAGCGCCGTGGATTAAGCGGAGGCGGGACGGACAGCGGGGCTTCGAAACCGGCCGGTGCATCACAAGACGTACCGCCGGAAAAGCCGAAGATGTAGGCGCGCGTTAGCACACCGCTGGCGGGCTCCTCTGGATCCCGCGCGATTTCCGCTGTCGCCACGATTCACTTACGGAATGCATACTCTTGTTTGGTGGGCTCTGGTCTTGATCGTCCTTTGGATTGTCGCGCGCGTTTTTCTCGCGGTGACGAGCGCGTTGCTGCATGTGCTGCTGGTCGTCGCGGTGATTGTGTTTGCCATCTGGTTGTATAACCGGGTGGCGGGGTAGAAACACCGTGCTGATCTTTCACGACCCTCGCTCTGTCGAATACGCGCGGGCCGGACATGTAGAGCGTCCGCAACGCATCGCATCCAGCGTTTCGGTTTTGAAGGAACGTCATCCCACGTGGCAGTGGCGCACACCCGCAGCAGCGACCGAGAAAATGCTCCTTCGCGCCCACTCGGAAGAACATCTGCGGCGCATCGGCGCGGCGGCTGACGATTTTGATCCCGACTGCCCTGCATACGCCGACACCTTTGAGCACGCCGCGCGCGCCGCGGGTGCAGCGGTGGATGTCGCGCACGCCGCCATGGCCGGCGAGCGCGCCTTCAGCCTGATGCGGCCACCTGGACATCACGCCACCCGCGACCGTGCGATGGGTTTCTGTTATTTCAACCACATCGCCATCGCGGCGCTGGATGCACTCGAGACCGGTGTCGAACAGATTGCGCTTTGGGATTTCGACGCGCATCACGGCAACGGAACGGAAGCGATCATTGCGAATCATCCCCGAATCGCCTTTGCCTCCATCCACCAGTCGCCGCTTTATCCCGGCACCGGGCTGCGTTCGTTTGCGAACATCAGCAACTTCCCGGTCGCACCCATGACCTCGCGAGCTGAGCACATGGCAGTGATTCAGCGCGCCTTGAAAACGCTCCTCGCCTTTCAGCCCAGTCTCTTGCTTGTCTCCGCCGGCTTCGACGCCTACGCCGGTGATCCGATCACACAGCTCGCGCTGGAGGCCGAGGACTTTGCCACCTGCGGCAAATGGCTGCGCGACACCGGACTACCCGCCGGTGCCATCCTGGAGGGCGGCTACAGCGATGCGCTTCCGGAATTAATCAACGCCTTCCTCACCGCCTGGTCGGATGAGGAGACCGCCCTATCCTGAAACGAAGCCGAAGGATCTCTCGATCTGCGAGATAATCGTGAGCGACGAACGAGCGCCCGGCAAACTTTGCTTGGCAAGCTGAAGCCCCGCGTCCGATAGTGGCCGCACATCGGGCCGTAGCACAGCTTGGTAGTGCGCTTGAATGGGGTTCAAGAGGTCGCGGGTTCGAATCCCGCCGGCCCGATATTTGTTTAGCCTCGTGAAGGTGGGCCGCCTTTGTTTGCCTGAGCCCGACCCTTCTCCCCGTGGTGCTCTTATGGTGCCCCTTCCACAGCAATTGAAACTAAGCGAGGGGGGTGTTCGCAACTTCGATAGTTCTTCTCTTTGGAGCGAATCCTGCATTACTCCTGCATTACTAGAAGCGGCATTTCTCCGCCTAGGTTCTTTCCGCTAGCGCCCCGCCGGGCAGATCTGGTAGCAGCGGTGATCATCAACCAGTCGCGTTCGCGAAGAGAGTGCTCCGGAACCGAGGCGGTTAGGACTGAATTTCGGGTGCATCTCGACGACAAATCCCGCGCTTCCTGCTCGTGAAAGTCGCTTTCATCTGGTACGATCACGGCAATATGAAATTGCTCCCCGTTCTCTTCCTAGCCGGTTCACTCGCGTTCAACCTTCAGGCGGCCGACAAGCCGAAGGGCGCGAAAGGGAAGCTGACTTTAATTCAGGGAATCGCCTCCACCACCGAGGCGAAGCTCAAAACCGCCGGTGTGACCAGCGTGGATGAGTTGCTCGAGCAGGGGGCAACCCCGAAGGGCCGCGAAGACCTAGCCGCGAAGAGCGGTGTGCCGGCGGGGCAAATCCTGAAATTTGTGAACTACGCGGATCTCTTCCGCATTAAGGGCATAGCTGGCCAGACGGCCGAACTGCTCGAAGTCGCCGGAGTGGACTCTGTGGCCGAGCTCGGGCAGCGCAATGCGGCGAACTTGGCAGCTAAGCTGAAAGAGGTAAACGACGCGCAAAAGCTGACGGGCAAGGTGCCCACGGAAAAGCAGGTGGGCGAATGGATCGAGGCCGCGAAGACCCTGCCAAAGCAGGTCACCTATTAAGGACGGCTTAGTCGGCCCCTTGCGAAAAGAGGGATGAATTTTGCAATGCACTCCCGCCTGTTTCGGTCTGACCGCCGCTAATAATCTTCTCGATTTCTTGCGCGTCTGCTCGGACCGTTTCCCACACCTCTCGTGAGGCTATTATTAGGCATCGAGAGCGGCAACAACAGCCGGAAGGCGGAAGGTATCGGGCTCGGAGCAACAAGGCCTCAGGGCGTTTGAATTACGCACTAACCGCGTCGAGCGGTTTAAGGATTTTGCTGGGTTCCCGGGGTGCCGGGATCTCCACGGTTCAAGGATGCTGCCTGGGAAGCATTCGCCAGGGGCCATCACATTCGCGGGGTTCGAGATTTACGACGGCGAAGTAATTTCGTCGCACCGGCAACTACCACGCCAAGTGCCGCAAGCGCGAAACTACTCGGCTCTGGTACTGGCTGAACCAAAAAGCCCGGTCCAAGAATCCCGATGTTCGAACCCTGCAAGGCTCGGCACGTTGGCTCCGAGCCTATGCAGGTGCGCTCAGCCGCGAACGATATTGGCGCACGGATTGGGTGTACGAGCGGCTACGAGACTGAATATCGCGAATTGCTGAAAAGCCTCCGCAATGAGACGCTTTGCAATCGCTTGTTGTGCCCCGCGATGTACTCGTGGACGGCTTCCAGCAGGGTTTCCGGTGACGCTTCAGCGCCCAGGATGTTGAATGCTCGCTCTGCGCGACAGTTCGAGCATTCGGGCAGCGCACTGAACGTTGTGTGTCCATGACTGAGTCATTCGGTGTCATCTGCTGAAAAGGATGACCCCTGCCGCCACCTCGAATGGATGCAGGCGAGGTCAAGGTGGGTTATAGGCGTAAGCCGGAGGTGTACCGCGTCAACCCGTTGGATTTGAAAATCGCGATGCGCCAGGAACTGCCGGTGTCCGGGCAGCAGCTCCCGTCCGACCTCAACCAGAACGCTCAATGAACCCGAAACGCACAATGAAAACACGCGAGAAAAGATTAGCAGGCATCGCAATCGCATTCGCCCTCGCCAATTCGGCCGCTCAACCCGCTTCCGCGGCTCTCACCTTAATCGACCAATTCAGTCCGGGAATCGGCCAGCTCGTAGGTTCCGGTTTTGATGACACGGCGAGGAACGTGTGGATTTACGGGTCCTCCGGGGCGGATCTGCGTAGTTACTCGACGACTGCGACATTTCTGGCCTCCATTGCACGTCCGGGCGAAGCCGCGAACCATGCAGATATCGAATTCGCCCCAGAACGGCTGACGCTCGGCTCGACCTCCATTCCCAAGGGAACGCTTTTGATGATTAATGGCGAAAGCGGTCTTGCCGATATTTACGCCGTGAACAAAGTCACCGGGGCGATTTTCGACAGTCTCCCTACGTCATTCGGTGCGAGTGACGTGGTTGGGGCGGCCTATCATGCTGGCCGCAACACATTCTTCCTTGTCAGGGGAAGGGTTCCAGGAGACACCGATCAAAATCGAATCGCCGAGATTAGCACCACGACTGGAAGCGTTTTAAATTCTTTGCAGCTCGCGGCAAGTGTCTTCGAGGTCAACTTGGGCGACATCGAAATCGCTTCTAATGGCAACCTTCTCCTTGTTAGCAACATTGAGTCGCGGGTGCTGGAACTTACGCCCACCGGGAAATTCGTGCGGTATTTGGCGCTTCCCACAGGCGTGAGCGGTCTCAGTGGCATCGGCCTCGACGAGTCGACGGGCGAAGCGTGGGTGAGCAGCACCAGCGGAACGGTTTATCATCTGGGAGGTTTTTCGGCTTCGCTCGCCGTCCTCGCCAACATCTCGACCCGCCTTCGAGTTCAGACCGATGATAATATACTCATCGGCGGTTTCATCGTAACCGGCACGCAGCCGAAGAAAGTTATCGTGCGCGCAATCGGACCTTCGCTGCCACTGGTCGGGAAACTGGAGGACCCGACGCTAGAACTCTTCGGCCCGTCGGGATCGATCGGGTCGAACGACGATTGGCGCACGGGAGGTCAGGCACTGGAGATTTTCACCAGCACTCTGGCGCCGTCGAATGACTTTGAGTCGGCGATCCTGGCGACATTGCCAGCAAACAGTACCGTCTACACCGCGATTGTGCGCGGAGCTGGCGGCGGCACCGGCATTGGCTTGGTTGAGGTTTATGATCTCGATCGGGCGGTGGATTCCACGCTGGCCAACATCTCTAGCCGCGGACTGGTGGAAACGGGCGACAACGTCAGCATCGGAGGCTTCATCATTTCGGGATCGACGACGAAGAAAGTGATCGTGCGGGCGATCGGCCCGTCGCTTTCTCTGCCGGGTAAGTTAGCCGATCCAACACTGGAACTGTTTAACCGCGACGGCGTCCCGATCGCTAGCAACGACAACTGGCGCACCGGCGGTCAGGAAGCAGAGATCATTGCAAGCACGGTGCCACCGACGGACGATCTCGAGTCGGCGGTTGTCGCCACGCTCCCGCCGACTTCGCACACTGCGATCGTCCGTGGGAACGGCGGCACAACGGGCGTGGCGCTGATCGAAGTTTACGCCTTGGACTGATAGCCTGCCCCCGGGCCGGCGTAGACCGTGGGCGGGACACGTCAGCATTTCGCTAGAGCGCAGGCAGCGCCCGCGTATCCTCCCTTCCGATGCCGCTCGATTCTCAGAAGCAACCCGCCGCGGCACCGCTCCGCCAGGACGCTCATTGCGTCTACAAGCAAGTGGCGCGTTTGCTGGCGGAAGAGCCGCAACTGGAAGCAGTCGCGTTTCAACCGAAGAACCATCTCCTTTCAATAGCTACCCTCGGCAACGATCGCGGCCGGCGCATCGCCGATCGCGTCAGCGAAGTGGTCGCGGACCGGGAGAAACAATGCGGCATCGTGGACGCGCGTGGAATTTGCGAGCAATGCGGCGAAGCGCCTTCGCGCAAAGTGGGCGACGCGAATGTGGTGGTGAAGGATGTTCTCGGCAGCACCGTCATCGAGAAACTGACTTGCCGCACCGCGACGCGCTTCTGGCAATGGAACACGCTGGGCTGGCCGCGCGTGGCGTGCTGCGGAGAGCCGGCGCCGCATTCCAATCCCGATGAATGGAAGAAGCTGGCTCTGCTTGCCGCGCTTTGTCTCGTGACCGGGCTGATGGCGACCATGGCGCAGTCTTTCGCGGCTGCGTCGGTCATGGTGCTCCCTCTCTTCGGTCTCAGCTACATCTGCGGCGCGTGGGACGCCGCCGGCGCATCCTGGGCACGCCTCCGCCGTGGCGAGCTGGACATTCATTTCCTGATGCTCGCGGTCGCGCTTGGCGCCGCCTTGATCGGGGCGTGGAGTGAAGGTGCGCTGCTGCTCTTCCTCTTTTCGGCGTCGGGCGCGATGGAACATTACGCCGGCGCGCGCACGCAGAGAGAGATCGGTGCCCTCCTGCGGGGCGCGCCTAAGACCGCGACGGTTCTCGAGGCGGACGAGGAGCGGGAGGCAGCGGTGGAGTTGCTCGCGAGCGGCATGCAGGTGCGGGTGCGCGCGGGTGAACAGGTGCCGGTGGATATTCGCATCACGCGCGGGGAAAGTGCATGCGACGAAGCCAATCTGACCGGTGAATCACGGCCCATGCCGAAACAGCCGGGCGATCTTGCGCTTGCCGGAACCTTGAACGTCTGGGGTGTGCTCGATGGTGAAGTGCTCCGGCCGGCGCACGAGAGCGCTTTGCAGAAAATCGTGAATCTGATCGCGCAGGCGCAGCGCTTTAAGGCGCCTTCGCAGCGCTTTAGCGATAAATTTGGAACCCGATACACATACATCGTGCTCCTTACGTGCCTCGCCTTCTTCCTTCTCGGCTGGCTGGGAGCCGGTTGGCCTGCCTTGCTCGGAGAGGCTGGCCAGAGCAGTGCTTTTTATCGTGCGATGACTTTGCTTGTGGTGATGTCGCCGTGCGCACTGGTGCTCAGCGTTCCGTCCGCTATCCTTTCGGCCATCGCCTCGGGCGCGCGCCGCGGTGTCCTTTTTCGTGGCGGAGCCGCGATCGAGACACTGGCCGATGTTCGCACCGTGGCGCTCGATAAAACTGGCACGCTGACAGAAGGCGTCCCGGCGCTGGTAAGGATCGACACCTTCGCTGGGGAGGAACACGCCGTCGTGACCGCAGCCTACAATCTGGCGCGCCTTTCCCATCACCCCCTTTCGCGCGCGCTGCAGAAGATTGGCGCACAACGCGGCGCCGCCTCCCTCGAGTTCTCGCAGGCGGATTCGAAAGCGGGCGATGGAATCACCGCACGCTATCGAGGATTGCTGCACGTTCTAGGGAGCAGCAAGTTCGTGCGCGCTAACATGCAAACCGCGGTCGGTGACGCCTCGGCAGCGGATGAGCACGACGTCGCGGAAGTCTGGGTAGCAGGCCCGGGATTCTGCGGTCGTTTTCTTCTGCGCGATCAGCTTCGCCCGGAAGCCCGCTCCATGCTCGATCAACTCCGCCATGCCGGCCTTCGCAGCGTGATGCTGACGGGAGACCGCGTCGGCACAGCGGAAATGATCGGCCAGCAGGCGGGCGTGGACGAAGTGCAGGCCGCTTTGTCGCCCGAGGCAAAGGTCGCTGCTGTGCAAGAGTTGAAGAAGGCCGGCGGGAAAGTCGCAATGATCGGCGACGGCGTGAACGACGCGCCCTCTCTCGCGGCAGCGGACGTGGGGGTCGCGATGGGCGCCCGCGGCTCGGACGCGGCGATGGAGCAAGCCGAAGTGGTGTTGATGAACGATCGGCTCGAGAACTTCGTGACCGCCTTCCAATTAAGCCGGCGCGCCAAGCGCATCATCGGCCAGAACATCGCCATCGCCCTCGGGACGGTCGTGGTGATGGCATTACTGGCGGTGACGAGAGGGATTCCGCTGTCGTTAGGCGTCGTTGCGCACGAGGGCAGCACCATTGTCGTTGTCCTGAATAGCCTGCGACTGCTCTTTCTGAAGCGGTAGGGAGACTACGCTGCGGCCGGAGGATTGCGAGCACCGCGATCAGACAGTAACGTCCGCGCCTTATGTTGAGCGCTGGAATCGTCGGCCTGCCGAATGTCGGGAAATCAACGCTTTTCAATGCCGTCACGCGCACTCGGAAAGCGCAGGCAGCCAACTACCCCTTCTGCACGATCGATCCTAATCTCGGCGTCGTAACCGTGCCGGATCCGCGGCTCGACGTCCTCTCGAAGCTCTCCAGTTCGCAGAAGCTGATCCCGGCGGCGATCGAGTTCGTGGATATCGCCGGCCTGGTGAAAGGAGCAAGTGCTGGCGAAGGCCTGGGGAATCAGTTCCTCAGCCACATCCGCGAAGTGAACGCGATTGTACAGGTTGTCCGTTGCTTCGAGAACGGCGACATCCATCATGTCAGCGGCACGATCGATCCGGTCCGCGATATTGAAGTGATCAATACCGAGCTGGTTCTGGCTGATCTGGCTTCGCTGCAGAAGCGCCGCGACCGTTTGCAAAAGGAGGTGCGTGCAGGCTCGAAGACGGCCAAAGCCGAAAGCGCGGTGATCGAGAAATTGCTGCCCCATCTCGACACCGGCAAGCCGGCGATCACGGCAGAGCTTTCCGAGGACGAAGAGGTCTTGGCGAAAGATTTTTTCCTGCTCTCATCGAAGCCAACGCTCTTCGCCTGCAACGTGGCAGAGTCCGATCTTTCGCCGATCGCTCAAGCTGGTGAAGGCAACGCCGCGCGGCAGCATGTGCGCGCGGTGGAAGATTATGCGCGCCAGCATTTCGGAAGCGAAGCGGTCGTGATCAGCGCGCAAATCGAAAGCGAGCTGGTGGATCTCACCGAGACGGAAGCTTTGGAATATCTGCGCGACCTCGGCGTGGCCGGCAGCGGCGTGAGCGCGCTCATCCGCGCGGTTTATCATCTGCTCGGTCTCCGCACCTATCTGACCACGGGCGAAAAAGAGACCCGCGCCTGGACCATTCGAGAAGGCGACAAAGCGCCGGCCGCCGCAGGTGTGATCCACAGTGATTTTGAGCGCGGCTTCATCGCCGCGGAGATTGTGCACTTCGACGATTTGATTGCATTGGGTTCTTCCGCGAAAGCGCGGGAGGCAGGCAAGCTCCGGGTCGAAGGGAAAGAGTACGTCGTCAAAGACGGCGACGTGGTGGAGTTCCGCTTCAACGTTTAGCACGGCCGCCCCTTTTTTTGCAGCGGCGGTCTGTGACCTCCCGAACGCGATGCTGCGCGGGCGAACGGCGGCCATAAACCGCCGCTACAGAAGGAAAACAATCGCGGCGTTACTC
>JACCXA010000207.1 GCA_013697365.1 Chthoniobacterales bacterium | reverse complement strand
TCGATTGGGCAACAGCCTTCGGACCACGCTGGAAGCGGCGGAAAAGGAAATGGCGAAGCTGAAGGATAAATTCCTGAGCGCCGAACATTACCTGCTCGCCGTGACCGACGGGCCCGGAGAAATCGCGAAACTTCTTCAGGAGATGGGCGTGACGCGCGACAAATTGATGCAGGCCCTGCAACAGGTGCGCGGCTCACAGCGGGTGATGGATCAGAATCCAGAGGGGAAATATCAGACGCTGGAGAAATACGGCCGCGATCTGACGGAACTGGCGCGTCGCGGCAAGATCGATCCGGTGATCGGGCGGGATAATGAGATCAGGCGCGTCATGCAGGTGCTCTCGCGGCGGACGAAGAACAACCCGGTGCTAATCGGCGAGCCGGGTGTGGGGAAGACGGCCATCGTAGAAGGTTTGGCCCGGCGGATCGTCAGCGGCGACGTGCCGGAGTCACTCAAGAAAAAGAGGCTCATCGCGATGGATATCAGCGCGATGGTCGCCGGAGCAAAGTTCCGGGGTGAATTTGAGGATCGCTTAAAGGCTTTCCTGAAAGAGGTTACGGATTCGCAGGGCGAGATTATTCTCTTCATCGACGAGCTGCACACGATCGTCGGCGCTGGGGCGGCGGAAGGCTCGGTCGACGCTTCCAATATGTTGAAGCCGCAGCTTGCGCGCGGTGAGCTGCGAACTGTCGGCGCGACCACGCTGAACGAATACCGGAAATATATCGAGAAGGACGCTGCGCTCGAACGCCGATTCCAGCCGGTGATGGTGGAAGAGCCGACTGTCGAAGATACAATCGCCATTCTGCGCGGGCTCAAGGAGCGTTACGAAGTGCATCACGGCGTTCGAATTCAAGATGCCGCACTCGTCGCGGCAGCCGTTCTCTCGCATCGCTACATCAGCGATCGGTTTCTGCCCGACAAGGCGGTCGACCTGGTCGATGAGGCGGGCTCGCGTTTGAAGATCGAGCTCGATTCGATGCCGACAGAGATCGACGTGATCGAGCGGGACATCATGCAGCGCGAGATGGAGCGCCAGGCATTAAAGAAAGAGAAAGATCCCGCAAGCAAAGAGCGCCTCGCGAAGCTGGAGAAAGAGCTCGCCGACTTGAAAGAGAAGGGCGCGAAGCTGAAGGCCCAATGGCAGAACGAGAAGGGCGAGATCGATAAAGCGCGCAAACTCCAGGAAGCGCTGGAAGCTGCGCGCACCGAGCTGGAGCAAGCGCAGCGGCGCGGTGAATTGGCGAAGGCGAGTGCGATTCAATACGGCCGCATTCCCGAACTCACAGGCCAGCTTGAGGAGCACAATACAAAACTGAGCCAGCTGCAGGAGAGCGGTCAGATGTTGAAGGAAGAGGTGACCGACGAAGACATCGCGGAGGTGGTCTCGAGCTGGACGCACATCCCGGTCTCGCGGTTGCAGGAAGGCGAGCGGCAGAAGCTGGTGAAAATGGAGGAGCGGCTCGCGGAACGCGTCATCGGCCAGAAGGAAGCGGTGGTCGCGGTCTCGAATGCAGTCCGCCGCGCGCGGGCTGGCTTGCAGGATGAAGATCGACCGATCGGGTCGTTTATTTTTCTTGGCCCGACAGGTGTCGGTAAAACCGAACTCTCGCGTGCGCTGGCGGAGTTTTTGTTCGATGAAGAGAACGCCATGATTCGCATCGACATGAGCGAGTACATGGAGAAGCACACCGTGGCGCGCTTGATCGGTGCGCCTCCGGGTTACGTTGGCTACGAGGAAGGCGGGCAGCTGAGCGAGGCGGTGCGTCGGAAGCCGTATTCGGTCGTGCTCTTCGACGAAATTGAGAAGGCGCATTCTGATGTCTTTAACGTTTTGCTCCAGGTGCTCGACGATGGTCGCATCACGGACGGGCAGGGGAGAACGGTCGATTTCAAAAACACGGTCATTATCATGACCTCGAACATCGGCTCGCAGTTCATCACGGAGGAGTGGAGTCGCGACAAGGATTCCTCGCTCGTAATGGATGCTCTACGGCAGCATTTTCGGCCGGAGTTTTTGAATCGCGTGGATGAGATCATCATTTTCGATCGCCTGGATGAGGAGGAATTGAAGCAGATCGTCGAGATCCAACTGAGGCGACTCGTCAGGCGGCTGGAAAAGCAAAAGATCACGCTGGAGCTAAGCGACGCCGCGAAGGCGCTAGTGGCGCGAGAAGGACATGACCCGGTGTATGGCGCGCGACCCTTGAAACGTACGATTCAAAAGAGGATTCTGGACCCTCTGAGTCTCGATATCTTGGAAGGCAAGTTCCGCGAAGGCCAGACGATCCGAGTGGACCAGCAGAACGGCTCGCTCGCTTTCCGAGTCGAGTGAATTTCGCGCGGAAGACGCAAGCTACCAACCTCCAGCAGCCTCGAACAGACTTGCATCCGCCTCTCGAGAAGTCTGCCCGCCGTTTTCCGATCATGAGTTCGAAACCTACTTTTCTCCTTCAGATGCTGGCTGTTGCCGTATGTCTGGCGCCCATCCGTTCAGCTCAAGCAGCCGAGGCGGACGGCGCCTGGGTCAACGTGCCTAACAAGTGGCTTTTGAATCGCTTCGTTCGCCCCTCGTCCGGGCCGGCCAGGAATTTCCGCGTCGCCGTCGTTATGCCTCGAGGAGCAAATCCGAAGGTGGATGCGCCCAAGATCGCGAAATCTTCCGGGACCCCAGAGGTGGATCTGCTCGCGGCGGATTTTGTGCGAGACAGTGTCATCCACGGCAAGCCGCTCCGCGAGATGCTGAAAACCAAGGAACTCTACTTCCAGTTGAGCATCAGTCCGCCGGCGCTCGATATCGCAATGCGGAGTGAGGCCGGCCGACGCCCCGTGCCGGCGGGCGAGGAAAGTTCTACGCCGCTCGGCGCCTCGGTCTATTTGCCGAACACCGATGGCGACATTGGCAAACGCGGCGAGATGATCGTAATTTTTCCGGCCCAAGGCGGGCATGCCCATGCCGCGCTGGTCACTGTCTCGAGCGGGAATAGCGCATCGATCGATACCATGTTCACACGGCAGCCTTGAACTGGCAGACGACCAAGAAGTCATCGAATGAGCAGGGCCTTAAGACTGGCTTCGGCCTGCGGAGGCCGCAGCGCTGGGAGTCTGTCGGGAACTAAAGTTGGAAAATCTGCGCTGGTCGGCTTTGAACGCGGGCACCAAGTGGGTAGTCTCATAGCAACATGAAATCGACAGTATTCGCTCTTATCACTTTGATAATGTTCGCCGCCGCATCCGCCTTCGCTGGGGATGGGAAAGAATGTTGCGCGCACAAGGCAGGGAATGACATGAAGGGCGCCTGCGCAGCGACGTTCGCAAAGCTCGACTTGAACGCCGATCAGAAAGCCGGAATGGACACGCTCGCCGCTGAGTGCGACAAGGCCGGCTGTACCAAAGAGACGATGGCAAAAATGGAAGAGTCCGCGCGTGGTATTTTGTCGCCGGAACAATTTGCTGCGTGGAAAGCAGAATGCAGCGGCAAAATGGGCGAGCACAAACACAGTTAGAGCTTTGGACCGTCCGCCCTTGAAGGCGGAAAGTTTCCCGTAGTTCCGCCAACGAGCCGTGGAGCTAGAGCGGTTGCCAAAAGACTTTGCGGCTGTGGAGCACTTGCGGTGGTGGGCTCGTGTTTGGGGGGGGCGCGGGCCGAGGAGTTGTAGCGACGGCGCTCTGGCGCCATAAAATACGCCTCGATTGCATGGCACGCGGTGTTACGCCGACAGAGCGGTGTCGCTACAACTCCGTCGCCAAGCGGAAACTTCTTTTGGCAAGATGCTCTAGTTGGCGTAATTGCTGTTTCAAGGTAGCTCAAACGGCGGCGG
>JACCXA010000206.1 GCA_013697365.1 Chthoniobacterales bacterium | reverse complement strand
GTGATGGACTTGGAGACACTGATGGCCGTGGTGAAGGCGACGGACTTGGGGAAGCCGACGGACTAGGCGATGGCCTTGGCGTAGGCGACGCGCTTGGTGAAGGCGATGGCCTTGGCGTAGGCGACGGACTTGGTGAAGCCGATGGCCTTGGCGAAGGTGACGGACTTGGCGAGGCCGACGGTCCTGGCGACGGACTTGGTGAAGCCGATGGGCTTGGCGAGGATAACGGATTTGGGTCCGCGTCGACCCTTTGCGACACCACATCCGTAAGGTCCGTCAGCATCGCGAGAGGCTGCACGCCGTTTGACGCGGCGCTTCCCTCCGTGAGTTCGCCGTTTGCTTTTGCTTCTTCTTGCGCTTGGACCTGCTGACCGATCAGCCCCAGGCTTTCCAGCGGCGGGAAATCCTGGATCAGTTGCGAGGTCTCCATTAACCGCCCGATATCGATCTCCACGGGACGGCCGAGCTGCGTCGGTGGCGGATCAAGGTCCGTCACGCTGCACTCGCCAGCGTTCACCACCACCGAATCGCCGGAGCCGTTCAGCGTCAACTCAGCCGAGCCTTCCAGGACGATGAACTTGAAAGTGCTTTTCGCGCTGTACTCGACCATCACCGTTGTACCGGTGATGGCGGCAGTCACCGCGGACGTCTTGATCTGCGCGCCCCCCGATCCTTTCGGCACGCGCAGCAGAATCGCGCCACCGCCGAGTTCGATCGTGCGCGAACCCTGATCGAAATTGAAAATGGTGTTCGCGCCCAGCCGCGCCAGAGTCAGATCCGCGAATGTCAGTTCACTGCGCGATTCCACTCCGGTGCGGACAGCGTCGCCTTGCCGCACCGTGTCGTTCACGGCGGCGGGCCGCGGTGCGGCTTGGCCTGGCAGCAGATTGACTTCCTTGATCACCGCTGTCATGCGCGCCTCCTTCAGCTCCGTTCCGGGAGCTGGTGCGGCGAAGATCAACAGCGACGAAAAGATGCCGAAAAGGATTCGGTAACGGACTTGGGAAACACTAGCGAAATATTCTTTCATATGGGGGGAAATCGAAGCTACCCGAGGTGTTTCCGAAAGTCTCTACGAAATGTGCGGAATTTGTAACACCGCCTCAATCTCAAATCCGCCCCTCTCCCGCAAGGGCGCTCCGAACAATGAGGCGCCCGTTCTGCTCGGGCGAAGGAGTGCCGCGCCGAAGCGTTACCGGCGCGGCCGAGGAGAAGCCTGCGGCTTGGGGGAAGCGGTCGCTGTCGGAGACGGCGCTGCCTTCGGAACCGGCGATGGCGTGGGATCGATCAAAGTGACCAGGGTGCCGCGGCCGAAGATGACCAGGTTCGTGGCGTTGAGCTCTGGATTTTTCTTTTGCTCAGCGATAGCGCGATTGATGAGAGGTCGGCTCGCCAGCGGCCGGAAATCGGCGTTAGTCAGCATCGACGTCCGGTAAAGCTGGTCGATGTCAAAATCGACCGCCTCCGGGAGAAATTTCGGGTTTGGTTTTGCGATCAGAATCTGTCCGGCATCCACCAGCAGGGATTCACCGATCGTGCCCGCCAGAAAAACGCGAGCTTTCCCCTGCAGCATGATGATTTTGACGTAGGTGCCGCCGAAACGCTCGATGATTCCGGTGGTCCCGGCGGTGTCGATCGTTATTTCGCCGACAGCAATCTTCGCGTTCATCACTCCGCTGGGTGCCTCGAACAAGACGGCGCCCTGATTCAACGCGGGGCCGTCCGGGCCTAACGACAGGAAGGTGTTGCTGGCGAGACGAAGCACTATCCGGTCACGAACGACAATTTCCGCGCGTGAGGCGGCGGCTGTGCGAACGACGGCTCCTTGAGGCACAGCATTATTTAATGCCGCGTCACGAGTTGCCTGTCCCTGGATGATCTTCACATCCTTGATCACTCGCGTGATCCGCGCGGAAGGAACTCCCTGCGCAGCAGCATTAGCAATCAGGAAGGCGCAGAGCAATGTCGGCAGCGCTCGAGCGGCCGAAAGATTCAGGGCCATCGCCGCGCCTAGAAACGGAGGGTGAGTGAAAATGCCCCGCCCAAGTTCGCGACATCGTAATCGAAGCCTTCCTGATTCGATTCGTTCGAAGCAAAACTCGCGCTCGCATTCGCACTCAGCCATCTGGTGATACGATAACTTGCATTCAACGCGAAACTCGCGCTCAGATCGGTGCGATCGCCTTCCACATAGTCACGCACCGCCAGACGCAAGCCTGCGCCAAGGGAAAAAGAACGGGTGAGTGCGAGAGAGTAGGCCGCAAAGGCGCCGTACTCGTGACGCCCCGGCCCTTCCGGATCGGAGTCCAGGTTGAAACTAAGATCTACGCCGACGGAAAGCTGCTGCGCGCGGCCAAGGCGGAACGGCATTTCCGCTCCGAAGTTGAGCGAATGGCTAGTATAGAACTCGTCATCCAGGCCGTCCCCGGAGGTGAGCCGGTTAAAGGCGTAATCAGCCCGCACGATCAGATTGCGCCACTGCGGGATCGAATAGTTCAGGCCCGCACGGAAATCGAAGCTCCCGAAATCCAGGTCGTCGAAACGATCGTAATAAAAGAACTGCTGGCTGACGCTGATATTGGCGAAGAGCGTCCGCGTCAGCTTCGGCGAGAAGCTGATTCCGACACTCGGTGTGAAGAGCACATCGCCCTGCTCGTTCATGCTAGAGAGCGCGACATTGGACGTGTACGAAATCGGGATGGCCGCGAAAAAGGTCCAGGGCTGATAGCGAGAGGAACGTTTCAGGATAGCCTGCTCGCCCAAATCGGGATCATTCGGGCTGGCTGCAATCTGTTCTTCCTCGGCCGCCACACTGCTTTCGGGTTCTCGCAGACCTAGCTGGCTATTCCGCAGGAGCTGCGCGCGGTCGACGTTTTGCGAGATAGGATTTTGGGCGTCGAGGTTTGCCATTGGAGCAAGCACGGCGGCAAAGAGCATGGCTCGTATACATCCGAATTCGAGGATGCTGAGATGAAGTCCTTTGGGCATGCAGGTCGGGAGTGTTGCCGTCCTGTGGTTCCGCGGTCAAGCAGTTAAAGCCAGTGTAAAACGGAACAGCGATTTCTGTGTCAGGCCGCGGTCGCTCTCCGCAAGACTGCGCGAGTCAAACTTCGAGCAGCCCCCGTTGCCAGGGGACGAGGAGCGTTTCGCTTTGCGTTTGATCGGCTGCGATCGATTCAACTGTGGCCTTCGGCGCGATAAATGACGGCTCCAAACCGAGCTCTTCCGCAATGACGTCGCGCTTCCGTCGCAGATTTTCAGCTGCGCGTTCCATCTCCTGCGTCGGTCGCACTCCCAGCCGGCGGCGGCGCGCGGGCCACTCAGATTCCGGGAGCTGCATCGCGCCTGCGGCGGCCTCGATAAAGCCGCGCCGGCGACGGGGCGTAAGATGGCGGAACTCCGGCGTGTGTCCGGAATCGAAACCTACCGCGGCCTGCACCAGGAGGTGATTCTGCAGAATGTGGAATGAAGGGCGATCCGCGGCTTGTGCTTCCCGGTCGCGCCATTGCCAGAGCGCGCGCAGAATCGCGGAAGCGCGAGGCGACAAAGTGCCCGAACCCGTGATCCGCCAAGCCTCTTCTTCATCGCGCACTCGCTGCACCGCGGTTTGAGCCAAGCCGCGCTGGCAGGATTGCTGAAACCACTCGAAACGACCTTTTTCCTTTAGCTCCGCTTCCAGCTTTTCCGCGAGCGGGAGAAGGTAACGCGTATCGTTCATCGCGTATTCCTCCATGTGTGGGGAGAGCGGACGCTGCGCCCAGTTCGCCTTCTGCGATCCCTTCGTCAGCTTGATTCCGAAATAGCGTTCAACCAATGCCGCCAAACTAAAAGCGCGGATTCCCAGCAAGCGCGCCGCCACCACCGTGTCGAAAACGCGAGTGGCCGTGAAATCCATCGCGCGCTTGAGAAGACGCAGATCAAAGTCTGCGCCTTGCAACACAAGCTCTTTGTCGGCCAACGCGGAACTTAACGGAGCCAGATCGAGCGCGGCCAGAGGATCGACCAGATAATCACTCCCACCAAAGCTCAACTGCAGCAGGCAGAGCTTCTCAAAATAGCAATGCAAGCTGTCAGCTTCAGTATCGACCGCGACGCGATCAACTGCCTCGAAAAGCGGAACGATCTCCGCAAGCTGCGCGTCCGTGTTGATCATCGCAGTCCGGCCAGCAGCAGCTCGGCGTTGGTCGTCGTCGCCTCAAGATTTCCGATGAGCATTTCCATCGCTTCGATCGGCGGGTGTGCCGCCATCGCTTTTCGAAGCACTTTCACACGCTCCCATTCCTCGGGGTGATACAGCAGGTCTTCGCGGCGGGTTGCGGAATGCTGGACGTGAATCGCAGGGTAAAGCCGCTTCTCGACGAGGGCTCGGTCGAGATGCAACTCCATGTTTCCAGTCCCTTTGAACTCCTCGAAGATCACCTGATCCATTTTGCTCCCGGTATCGACAAGAGCGGTGGCTAAAATCGTGAGACTGCCGCCTTCCTCCACATTCCGGGCCGCGCCGAAAAATCTCTTCGGCTTGAGCAGGGCCTTCGCTTCCACACCACCGGACATGGTCCGCCCTTTCCCGGACTGAAGTGAGTTATAGCCGCGGGCCAGCCGTGTGATGCTGTCAAGCAGGACGACGACATCTTTCTTCTGCTCGACCAACCGCTTCGCTCGCTCCAGCACCAGTTCCGCAACCTGGATGTGGCGCTGTGAGTTCTCGTCGAATGTCGAATTATAAATCTGACAATCGACTTCACGCTGGAGATCGGTCACTTCTTCCGGTCGTTCATCCACCAGGAGGATGATCAAGACGATCTCGGGATGATTGATCCTGATCGCCTTGGCAATTTCCTTCAGAAGGATCGTTTTGCCGACACGCGGTGCGGCCACGATCAGACCGCGTTGCCCTTTGCCGAGAGGAGTCAGCAGATCAACCGCGCGCGCGCTGATCGATTTCGTTTTTGTATTCTCGAGCATGATGCGCCCTGCCGGATAGAGGGGCGTGAGGTCGTCGAAGGCCTTTGGCTCCTGCCACTCTTCGGCGGGAAAACCTTCGATCGCGGTCACCTGCTCGAGCATGATCGTCTTCTCGCGCTCACGGGGAAGCCGCAGCTTTCCAGCAATATGCTGACCCGGCCTGAGCCGAAAGCGCTGCACGGCCGCGCGCGGCACACCCACATCTTCCGGCACTGGTAAAAAGTTAAGCGCCGGAAACCGCAAAAGCGCGAACGAGTCCGCGACCTGATCGAAGAAACCTTCCACGCTGATGGAAATCTGCTGATTCAGCGCGCCGCGGACGAGGTCAAGGATTTGATGATGACGGGTGCGGCCCGGCTGGATGCGCACCTCCATCCGGCGACAAAACTCCTCTACTTCGGAAGGCGCGAGCGCCTGCAGCTCATTCAGATTTAAGGTAGCGTA
Source organism: Chthoniobacterales bacterium (assembly GCA_013697365.1). Taxonomy (GTDB): domain Bacteria; phylum Verrucomicrobiota; class Verrucomicrobiia; order Chthoniobacterales; family UBA10450; genus JACCTI01. The sequence goes on along the minus strand of JACCXA010000206.1, from coordinate 382 downwards.
AGTTCCCAACCTCCCCCCTTCCGCAGCCTGCAAGTTCGAAACTTGCGCCGCTTCATCGGGCTCGGCGGTGCTGACTGGCGTTTCGTCCATTATGATTTTCGCCAGTGTGCGGCGAGTGTTTTCGCCTGCCCGGCCAGGGCGCTAAATGGTCCATTATTCCAAACGACGTGCTGAGCACGCGCGGTTTTCTCAAGAAGCGACATCTGAGCCGAGATCATTTGTTCGACGGCGGCCGAGGTGAGAGAGGAACGGGCGGCCAGACGCTCTCGTTGCACCGCGGGCGAGCAGGCCACAACGACCACTTGGTCGCACAATGATTCACCGCCGGTTTCATAAAGAAGAGGAATGTCAGCCAGAAAAAGTTCCGTGGAATCTCGCCGGC
>JACCXA010000213.1 GCA_013697365.1 Chthoniobacterales bacterium | reverse complement strand
GCGGGCTTCCCTATGATCTGGTTCTCAATGAGCGGTGGCACGAGGGGATCGCCTCCTCAGTTCGCGCTGGCGTGCAGCATCTGATCGCGCGAACTGAGAAACTCAAGGCCATCGTTATCCTGGCGTGCGATCAACCTTTCGTCGATGCGCACACCGTCAGGCAGCTGATCGATTTGCATCAGGAAAGCGGCAAACCGATCGCCGCCTGCGGGTATGGTGGAACGGTCGGCATTCCCGCTGTCTTTGCTTGCTCGCGGTTCCACGCCTTGCTCGAACTGGAAGGCGATCATGGCGCAAAGGCCCTCATCATCGCGCAGCCGGATGACCTCGCGACGCTCGACTTTCCCGACGGGGCCATCGATATCGACACGCCTGCCGACTACCAGCGACTAATAGCAGCGAACTAGATTCGCGATTCTTCGAACGGCAGTCGCGGCGCGCTTACTTGCGACCGAAGAATTTGCGAAAGCTCTGAAAAACGCGGTTCGGAGCCGCTTCCGCCTTACGTCCGAGATCATCCAGACGCTGCGCGAATTGCGTCTGCAAACCTCCGTGGATCTGGCAGGCGCCCCTCGGCACTTTGTCGGCCGGAAGCGTCAGCTCGTAGGCCGCACCGACACCGATGCATTCGTTTGTCGCGAGCTGATTCGAATTCGCGCAAACCGTGGCACGCGCAAGCGCAATGGCGGGCGGAAGCACACGTGCCGGATAACGCTGCGCCGCCTTCAGCATCGTCTGCGTCCAGATCGGCAACGCGAGCGCGGAACCGTATCCGCGCGACATGATCGTCTGCGGTTGGTCGAAGCCGACCCAGACGCCACAAGTCAGCGCATTGGTGTAACCGATGAACCACGCATCTTTGTAATCATTCGTCGTCCCGGTTTTTCCAGCGGCGGGGAGATTGAATCCAAGCGATTTGGCAGTCGCTCCCGTGCCGCGCGTCATCACTTGTTCCATGACATTGGACGCCATCCAGGCCGCGCCCGGGTCCATCCCCTGAGTGGAAACATGAGCCGCGCGGTAAATTGGATTGTGGTCCTGATCGTCGATCCGCTCGATGATGTAGGCCTGCTTCCGCGTCCCAACATTCGGGAAAACGGTATAAGCCGCGGTGAGATCTTTCAGATTTGTTTCGAACGACCCGAGGTAAATCGCCGGGCCGTTCGGGATGTTCTCTCCCAGGCCCAGGGACGTTGCCGTCCTCTGGACTTCATCCGCGCCCGCGATCTCGCCAATGCGCACGCTCATGGTATTGCGCGAATGGACGAGACCGTAGGAAGCCGGCTGAATGCCGCCGTAATTGTTGTCAGAGTTGCCGGGGGCCCAATCACCGGCGCCGGAAATTTCTCCGGGCATGATCGGCCCGTCACTGATAGCTGCTCCCGGGAGCATGCCGCGGGAGAACGCCACCGCATAAACGAACGGCTTGAAGGAAGAACCAATCTGCCGGTTCGCCGGCGACAGCGCGCGGTTAAACTTACTGTCGCCATAATCACGTCCCCCCACGAGCGCCCGGATGCCGCCGCTCCCGTTATCGATGGCCACGAGCGCCCCTTGCAGATACGGCATCGATGAATCCTCTCCTTCGCTCGGGGCCCGGTATTGCGCCTTGCTGGGATGGCGAAAGCCGGACTGGTTTTCCACCTTGGCAAGGTGAGACTCCAACGCTTGCTCAGCCGCCTTTTGCACTGTCGGATCGAGCGTCGTGTAGATGTGAAGGCCACCAAAGTCGATCTGGTCCGGCGTAAGGAGCAGGTTGAGATCGCGCTGCACCGCGTCCATCGCGTAGTTCTCCTGGATCTGCGCCAGCCGTTTCGGGTTCGAAGTGATCCTCGCCGTTTTCGCCTGCTGGGCTTGCGCCGAGGTGATCTTTTTCAATTCCAGCATCCGGTCGACGACCGTGTTTCGCTGAATCGCCGCACCCTCTGGATTCTTTAAAGGTGAATAGCGATTTGGGCTGCGAATCAATCCAGCCAGGATGGCAGCTTCGGAGAGATTCAGGGCGGCCGCGCCTTTGCCGAAATATGCCTGGGAGGCCGTCTCCACGCCGTAGCACCCGGAGCCGAAGTAGATTCGGTTTACGTAGGCCTCCAGAATCTGCTCTTTCGTGAACTGCCGCTCGATCCGCAACGCGACCATTGCTTCGAGCATTTTCCGCTTCAAGGTCCGGCCACCCAGCGGAAGGCTGTTGCGCGCCAGCTGCTGCGTGATGGTGCTGGCGCCTTCCTTCACCGAACTGCTCGCGACATTCCGATACAACGCCCGGAGCACGCCGCGCGGATCGAGACCGCCGTGATCGTAGAACCGAGTGTCTTCGCGCGCGATCAAAGCATCCAGAAAAAAGGGCGAAACCTCACTCAGAGGCACGATTAGACGATTGGCGCCCGCCAGCCGGCTGTAGATCTTCCCGTCGACGTCGAGGACCGTGTTTCGTTCCGGCATCTGACTCACCTTTTGGAGGTCGTATGTTTGCGCCCAGAGACCGTAAAACGCGACCAGGCCAAAACCACAGGCCAGCAAAAAAGCGCCGAGCGTGAGCTTGAGTCCCAGCCGGCGTTTCGATTTGGCGGCCGGAAGACCGGGGCGCCTGGCAGGCGTGCGACGTGTGAAGAGTTTCATCCGGGGATAGGTCCTGTCCATGGTCCCACCTGCAACCAAGCGCGAGGAACTTAGTCACAATTCGGACGGTTGGAAACTGACCGCGGGGTCTCGGAGCGCGGACCGAAGAGGGGCTTGGATCCTGCTCGTGAGGACGGGCTATGAACAATTTTCTATGGGCCACCGACGTTTTCAGCGACCGCGCGACGAATGACCAAATGAAGGAGCGTCTCCGCCATACCTTGGCGGGAAAATACATGGAGGTTTTCTCGCACGCCCAGGCTCACTGGGAACGGCACTTCGCCGGCAAAGATCCCAGTGATGCCTGCGTCAGCGTACGCATTTCCCCAGCCGGGCGCGCGGCGCAACTCCGTGGCCGACCTCCAGCCCTCAGTGGTGTTTTGCGGAGCCGCTACTTCGGGGTTTAAGCCTGTCCGCCCCCGCGCATCCGGAGCTCGTCTAAGGAGACGTCGTCGCTATCTCCGGGTGGCAGGCCTGCGCGATGTCCGGAAGTTTTGACGCGGCGTTGGCGAAGAACATGTCAGTCACGCACGGTACAAACAGGCTGGCTTGATTCCTGGCCCGCGCTTCTTCAATTAGGCGCGCTCCCTCGCCAGTGCCTGCTTGTCGGATTTCCAGGGCTGCTGCTGTCATGAGCCAATCAACCGACAAATCGCCCTCAGCTCGTTGCTTCTCGACCTCTGCGGCGACAGTTGTCGGGTCCGTGGCTTCGAGTCGCGCCATGCGGATCTTGAACAGACTTCGGTCTTTCTCGTGGCGTGCCAGTAAAGCGGCGTGCTCGTAACGCGCCATCGCTTCCTTAGGATGATAATCCATCCGGAGGGCTTCAGCCCAGGAGTAATGATACTCTGCGGTGAAGGGATCCGCCGCGGCGGCCGCTCCAAAGTGACGCTGCGCAGCGGCAAGGTTCTTGTGCCGAACTGCGATGAGGCCACGAGAATGATTCGCCGCGGCCACGTCTTCTCCGAATGCAATGGCGTGCTCGAAGAGCTTGTCGGCTTCGTCGAACTTTCCGTTCTCGTATCGTAATTGGCCAACATGAAAGAGGATGCCCCGATAGGAGGGATTCTTCTGCCGGGCCGCCATGAATCGCTCCACCGCATTTTGAATATCTCCCCTTCTTTCCGCCTCGAACGCCTGCTTGATAAGTTCATCGGAAGAGACGCCGGGATATTTGTCCGGCCCCGTCTCAAGCGTCTGGCCGTGACGCGAGGTATAAAGGACGTGTTTCCAATATTCGAATTCTCTGGCGACATAGAAGGTCACCAGGAGAAGCACGAGCCCGCCGATAATCAGCAGTGGCGTCTGCATTTCGGAAATAGGGGATGACCTCTGATCGAGCTTCCGGGTCCGTGCTGAAGGCCGGGCTTTTCGCTCGACTCGAGATTTCTTCGCCGGCTCGGGCTCTGCATCTGCGCTACCCGTGGCGGTTTCTTTGGGGACTGCTGAGACTTCTTGCTGCCACGTCGAACCCCCAGACTCGGTTCCGCTCCCTCTTGGCGTTGCTAACGGAGCCTTCCCCTCGCTTGCCTCGCGAGGCGGCGGCTCGGGGTCATCCTTCATCCGCGGTGTGCCAAGGAAGCGGCGCTCATCAGGCGTAAGACTACGCAGCCGTCCCCGATCGTATTCGCCCCGGCGCTTCTCCGGCTTGGAACTTGATTCGTCGTTCCGCTCTTCGTCGGGCATAAATTTAGCGGGCACCGGGAGACGCAACTCAGCCCCAGATCAACCAGAACCTAAGGAGCCAGCCGATTGTATTTGCGCAAGGCGGCGCGCAGCCGGTCGTGCGGCAGAGCCAGGATCTTGTGATCGTCCGCTCCGGTCATGGTCTGATTGGCGACCAACGCATTCACAATCGCCTCTTCGACGCCTTGCACGGTGGCCTCGAAAATTCCGTCCAGCCGATCGTTTGGGATTGTTTCCACGGAATGCTTTGGCTGGGCCGGCGTTGCCACGCCCGGATTAGCAGTTGAAAAGGCGAGGAACAAATCGCCGGAGCCGTTCCCCGAGGTGCTGCCCGTTCGGGCCAGTCCCATGCTCGCTCGACGCGCCAATCGTTTCAGCTGATGCGGCAAAAGCGGTGCATCAGTCGCGACTACGATGATGATAGAACCGGTGTCCTTGGTGAAGGGAGCTCCGTCCGGGATTTCACGGCCTACCGGGACTCCCGCGATTGTCAGTTGCGGGCGACGGCCGCAATTCGCCTGCACCAGCACTCCCACCGTATAGCCGCCGCTCTTCTCGTCGAGCAACCGCGAGGCGGTCCCGGTGCCGCCTTTGAATTCATACGTCACCATCCCGGTGCCGCCCCCGACGCTGCCTTCGGCAATCGCGCCCGTCGTCGCCTCGCTCAACGCCCGCACTGCATGCTCGGGTTTCACATGGAAACCGTTGATATCGCTCAGATAACCGTCGTACGTCTCCGCCACGACGGGGAGGCTCCAAAAAAATCCGGTCGGATCCGGCCCTGCTTTGCTGACCCGCCAGGCGATGATGGCATCACGGACAACTCCGACGCTGTGCGTGTTGGTAATCGCGACGGGGCCTTCCAGAAACCCGCTCTCCTCGACCCAGGCCGTTCCGGTCATTTCGCCGTTGCCGTTCAGGCTAAACACGCCGGCGTAGACTGGATCATCGAAGGAAGCTGCTCCGCGCGGCAGAACCGCGGTCACCCCGGTCCGAACCGGCCCCTTGCCGACTTCCAACTTCCCTTCGCCGCTGATGAGCGTGCTGTAACCAACCGTAACACCCGCTACATCGGTGATCGCGTTGAAAGGGCCCGGCGTTCCTTCGAACGGCACACCCAGCGCGCGTGCCCGGACTGTTGCTGACTGAGGCGGGGGCGAAGTTTGCGGCTCGCGCGCATCCAGCCGCAGGACCAGGAGCGTTAAGGCAAGCGCAAGAGAGCAGCGGAAGAGCATTCTTTGGACACGATTAACTGGATTGAACTGAATGAACAGGAGCTGTTTCGAGGTTTCTTCCAATCCAGTCCAACGCAGTAAATCTGTCCTCTTTGTTTTCTGTTTTCGCGGCCACTCTTGCCGCCTAGATTCCGTCGGTGAGCTACCAGGTCTTCGCGCGCAAATATCGGCCTCAGACTTTTGACGATCTCGTCGGCCAGGCTCACGTCACCCGCACGCTAAAGAATGCGGTCGAGCAGAATCGTCTGGCGCATGCCTACCTCTTCGTTGGTCCTCGCGGGATCGGGAAAACTTCCACTGCGCGGATCCTGGCGAAAGCATTGAATTGCGTGAATGGACCGACTACGACCCCCTGCGGCGTTTGCGATAGCTGCAAAGAGATCACGGGCGGAAACAGCCTCGACGTGCTTGAGATCGATGGCGCGAGCAACAACGGCGTCGAGCAGGTGCGCGAGCTGCGCGACAACGTCCGCTACGCGCCGAGCAAAGGGCACTTCAAGATCTACATCATCGACGAGGTGCACATGCTCACTTCCGCGGCGTTCAACGCGCTCCTCAAGACGCTCGAGGAACCGCCGCCGCACGTGAAATTCATCTTCGCGACGACGGAGCCCCAGAAGGTTTTGCCCACGATTCTGAGCCGCTGCCAGCGTTTCGATCTCCACCGCATTCCAGCGAATCTGATCGCCGATCATCTCCAATTCATCGCCGGAAAAGAGAGCGTCACGCTCGAGCCGGCCGCAGCGCACGCGATCGCAAAAGGGGCCGATGGCGGCTTGCGTGATGCTGAATCGATGCTCGATCAGCTGGTCGCGTTCTGCGGCGAGAAAATCGCAGAGCGAGACGTGCTGAACGTCTTTGGGTTTACGAGCGAGCAAACGGTGGCCGCATTTACCGACCATATTCTGCGCGGCGCGACCGCAGCAGCCCTGGAGCTGCTTCAGGCCGAGGCCGCAGTCGGCAAGGACATGATGAAATTGATGTCCGACCTCATTGCGTATCTGCGCGATCTGCTCGTCTTCAAGGTGAGACCGGAGGCGGTCGCGGATGACTTCAATCCAGAACTGCAGACTGCCTTAAAAACGCAGTCGGCACTGATCGAGACCGATCGTTTACTGGAGTTGATCGATCAATTTGCCGGTGCCGAAGGCCGCATGAAGTGGGCGCCGAACAAAAAGCACCATTTTGAAGTTGCGGTGATCAAAGCAATTCAAACGTTAAGTCAGGTTACGCTAGACGAAGTGATCGAAAGCCTCTCGGCTCTACGCGATGGCAAAGCGCCGCCACGCGGCTCGGAAAAGGCGACTGCAACTGCTCCGGAAAATCAGCCGACAACCGTATCTTCCCGCCGCGAGGCAGGCTCGGACGCTTCTCCGAAGCCGCCGCCACCCCATCCCGTTGCGTCGGCACTTCCGGCCGGCCATACGGCCCGCGCTTCGGAAAAACCGGCTGCTGAAGAAGCGCCTCCGCTTGACCCCGGCGCCCTCTGGGCCAAAGCCGTCGAACAAATCCGCGCCCGCCGGCCGCTGATCATAAGCTGGATCGATTCTGCAAAATTTCTCGGCAACGAAGGAAACAGCCTGCTTCTGGGTTTCCCTTCGGAACAAAAAACCGCAATGGAATCGATCGCGATGCCGCGCCACCGCGATTTCCTCCAATCAATTCTCAAAGAAATCAGCGGTCAGGATTGGAAGCTGAAGTTCAGCCTAAAAGAAGGTTTGGCCGCAGAGGCGCGGGAAGACCCGCCGCGGAATGCCCCGCTCCCCGTCACCAGAAAAGACCAGACGGCGGCTGCGTTCAAGGACGACCCCCTTATCCGCGAGGCCCTGGAAATTTTCAAAGGCGAAATCAAAACCTAGCGAAACGATTATGAACTTAAACAAGTTGATGAAGCAGGCTCAAAAGATGCAGGAGCAGATGGCGAAGACGCAGGCCGAACTGGAAGACAAAACCGTAGAGGTCCAGGCCGCCGGCGGTAAGGTTACGGTCGTGGCAAATGGCGCCGGCGATATCATTTCGCTTAAGATCGCGAAGGAAATCGTCGATCCAGACGATGTTGAATTTCTGGAGGAAGCGGTCCTGAGCGGCGTGAAGCAGGCGATCGAGCAGGCGAAGGAGTTGGGGCAATCCGAAATGACCAAGATCACTGGCGGATTGGGCGTGGCGGGATTGGGATTGTAGGTACAGACCAAGAAAGCGCCGAGCCCGGGCAAAGCCACCTCCGGCAAGGGGGGCGGTGGTGAAAAAGCTTTTTTCTCAGAATAAACCCGCTCGGAAAGTAGGAACTGCACGATTAATCTCTACTATGCTCAACTTCCCTCTCGCCGGGCTCCCTAAGTCCGTTCTCCGGAAACCTTTGTGGCACGCTGCAGCCCTGGCCCTTTTGCTTCCAATAACCGGGTTCGCTCAAGAGCGCGTAAATGACGGCCAGGACGACGAAAAGAATCCTCGGCATCCCGGCGATGCAGCAACCCGGCCTGAGACCGACGATGCCACGAAGCGGCGCGATTTTCGCCGCGAGTGGTTTGAAACCCCCGTCACCCCAAACTTCCTCAAGTTCCTGAATAACGCCGCCGCGCGGGAGCGGGCCCGCAACGGAAAATTACTACCCGATCCGTCTTCCAGTAGCGCTCCTTCCGATGGAGCCGCGACGACAGACGCGGTGACGGCCGCCGCAGTTACAGGCACCACCTGGACCAACCTCGGCCCAACGCGCGCCAGCTTCATCAAGAACGGCAACTCGACACTGAACAAAACCGACTCGGGCCGGGTGGTCGAGATCGTGCCTGATCCTACAAATGCCGAGGTGCTTTACGTGGCCATGTCCGGGGGCGGCGTTTGGAAAACAACGAACGCACTTTCCGCATCGCAGCCGACGTGGACTCCGCTGACGGAATCGCTGGGCAGTCTCTCTTCCGGCGCGCTCGCGCTTGATCCGGCCAATCCGTCAACGCTCTATCTGGGCCTCGGTGACTCGTTCGACGGCACTGGCATTGGGTTCACAAAATCACTCGATGGCGGCACCACATGGGGACCGATCATCTACCTTGGCGCTTCGACCAAGATCACGGAAATCAAAGTGGCGACGAACAGCACGACCATTCTGGTCGCGACCGACAAAGGCTTGTTCCGTTCCGTGGACGCAGGCGAAAACTTTGCACCGATCACAATCGCAACCGGCAGCACCGAGGCTCCGTATGCCTGGAGCATCGCTTGGGGTGGCGGCACCAACTACGCGCTGAGCCTTGAGGCCAAGCCAAGCGTCACCACCGGCACTACTGACGGCCAGGCATGGTTCACCACAAATGACGGCGCCACCTGGACGCGCGCCACCGGCATGACCAAAACAACCGGCATCGGACGGCTGACGGTGGCCTCTTCGCCGTTAAACCGAAACGTGATGTATGCCGAGGCGGCAATTCCGAATAGCTCAGCCTCGACGGATTTGGCGGATTTCTTTCGTTCCACCAACGGCGGCCAAACCTGGACGGCGATGAGTGCCACCGCCCGCAAGGTCCGTTACACAAATCAGAACACTGAATCGGCCAATCCTTCTTCGCTCCTGAACGGCCAGGGCTGGTACAATCAGCTCGTTATTCCCTCGAAGGACGACCAGGGCACGGTCTTCTTCGGTGGCGCCTTGCTCCTGACGCGGGCGACTAGCGCTCTCGGGAATCCGGCCTACACGCAGATGACCAACTGGCTCGCGCAGTTCAGTCTCCCCTACGTTCACGCTGATTTTCATGCCGGCGCGTACGACCGGGACGGTAATCTCTACGTAGGCAGCGATGGAGGCATCTTCATGTCCGCTGACAACGGCGCGACTTGGACGGACAAATACAACATCGGAATTGCCGCGCACCTGCTTTACTCGGTCGGCTCATCGGAATCAGCTCCAAGCGCCATTATTGGCGGTCTTCAGGACAACGGCACCCGCGTGCGCGATGGGAGCACGAGCACATTCAACCAGACGCTTGGTGGTGATGGATTCGGCGCCAACGTCCACTCCGGGAACGGCTCGCTCATGCTCGGTTCACTCTACAACACGCGCATCTACAAGAGCACCAATGGCGGCTCAACCTTCGTTTCCGCGTCGAGCGGCATCACCGAAAGCAACACGGCGTCGGCTCCCTTTGTCACGCAGATCGTGCCGTGGGCCGGCGCAGCCGACGGCAACACCGTTTTTACGCACGTAAATCTGAAGGTTTACAAATCGACGAACTACGCGGCGTCATGGACTGCGCTCGGCACTGGGGGTTTCCTGACCACGGGCTCATTGCGTAACATCGGAGTTGCGAAATCGAACGGCAACGTCATCGGCGCGGTGGCGAGCGGCGGTCGGGTTTATCTGACGAACACTGGCGGCACGTCCTGGGTTCAAACC
>JACCXA010000208.1 GCA_013697365.1 Chthoniobacterales bacterium | reverse complement strand
AGGCAGGGACGGCAATTCAGGAAGCGACCGTTATCGGCGAGGTGACACGCGACGTCCTTGCCGGGACGCGGCTTTTTCAACGTTTCACCCTCGGGAAAATCCTGGGACGCTGCGCGACCGGCACTGTCTGGCTGGCACGCGACGACCGCCTCCAGCGTCTCGTGGCCTTAAAGCTCGTCCCGAATAGGACTTTCTCCGACGCTTCCGCGATCGAAAACCTTAAACGCGCGACGCAGCAAGGCCGGCGCCTTTCTCACCCGAACATCGCGCGTATCTTCGACTTCATCGAAGACGCAGACGCGGCCGCGATCTCGATGGAGTACGTCGACGGGCTCACGCTTTCCAATCTACGCCTGCAGAAGCGAGCCAAGTGTTACGCCGTCGGCGAATTAGCACCCTGGGTCACTTCACTTTGCGACGCCCTGGCTTATGCGCACGATTCTGCGAGCGCGATCCACGGCGACTTAAACCCGGGCAATCTGATGTTGAACAGCCGGATGGAGCTGAAGATCACGGATTTTAGTATCGCCCGTCTCCCCCGCGATCCGATTTTCCCTCACCATCCATCCAGTGCTGAGGGGACCTTGACCTACCTGAGCCCGCAGCAAATTCCCGGAGAAGATCCATCACCGGCAGACGACATTTACGCGCTCGGGGCCACGTTGTACGAACTGCTCTCCAGCCGGCCGCCTTTTTATGGCGATGATCTCGCGACACAAGTGCGCGAAAATATTGCCCCATGGATCGGCGAACGGCGCGAGCAGCTTGGCATCGCGGGCGAAGCAGTTCCCAGGCATTGGGAAGAAACCATCGCAGCTTGCCTTTCGAAGAATCCCGCCGAGCGGCCGCAGTCCGCGGTCGAGATCGCGCGCCGGCTTCGTCTGGGAGGAACCATTCGGCTGGCGGCGGCGCAGCAGGAATCAAAAGTGCGTGGTCTTGTTCAGTCGCTCTCGCACGCCCGGCTCGTCGGCGCCGCGGCCGGAGTGGCTGCCTTGATCGCCGCCGCGATCCTGGCGATTCGCGCGGCCAATCCCAATCTGGCCGAGGTCGCGCGCTCGGTGGAGGCCGCCCTGCCGGATGCCTATGCGATGGAATTGCTCCGGCCGAATACATCGCCGTCGGTCACCATCCTTGCGTCAAGCCCGCCCCGCCCATCGGGCTCCGTCGTTGCGTCTGCAGCCGACATCATCCCTGCCCCTCCCATAGCGACTCTACGGTTAGCGACGACTCCCGCAGGGGCGACCTTCGCGATCTATCTGGGCGCGATCGCCGGAGACACCACATCGGTGGAGCCAGTGCAAACCGGAGTGGCTCCGGACTCGGTTTCCGATCTGAGCCCGGGGCGTTACACGATCGTTTTCAACAGTGAAGGCTGGCCCGAAGAGCGCATAGAGATTGCTCTCGAAGCAGGGGCGACGACGCCGCTCGATTATTCCTTTCGGCACGGCACCGTCGTAGTAAGGAGCACGCCCGCGGGCGCGGAGATTTTCGTGGGCACACGCTCGCTCGGCCACACGCCGTGCACGGTCGAACTGCCGCCAGGGAAACAGGAACTCACGGCGCGCTTTCCAGAACGTCTCGAGCGCAAACAATCGGTTACGATCGAGGAAGGCGCAGCGGTCACGGCCGCTTTTGAAATGCGCGCCACTCCCAGCCGTTCGACTTCACGCATCAAAAAGGCGCCACAATCCACTCTCAGTAAATTTGGACAAAGCTTAAAGAACGCCTTTACGCGAAAGCCCGCGACGCCCGCTCCTAAGCGCAAGCCCTAGCCCAACGCGCTGTTAGCGGAACTGCCGCACAAGCTGCGCGGCGAAGTAGAGCATGACGAGCGCCGTTAACACCTGCGTTCCAACCAGCCAGCCGGGCCGCGCGAAAACCCGCGCTCCAAGCTTCAGCGCCGTGCAGAGAACGCATCCCCAGATAATGGCGCCCAGCAGCACGGCACTGGCCAGCCAGAGGGAGTTGAGGAATGAGCCAGTCAAGGTGCCGCTCTGGCTCCCGATGACCGCCAGCCAGAACCCAATACTCCACGGACTCGTCAGGACAAGAGTGAGCCCAACGATGTAGCCATGCGACGCACCTCGACGAGCTGGCCCACCCCCCGGGGCCTGCGGCGAGGCGTTTCGTTGGGACTGGACCGTGCGCCACGCGCCGCGGGCGAAAACGAATGCCAGAATGAGCAGGAGCGCGAAACTGATTACGCCCAGGATCAACCGAACCGCTGGCGTATTGATAACTGCGCCTGCGCCCGCTGAGACGCTGAGCGCCCAGAGAAAATCGCCCGTGCACGCGCCGAGGCCCACGCGCCAGGCCGACCAAAAACCGCCACCCTCCGCCTGCGGCAGCAGCCCGCGCCG
>JACCXA010000203.1 GCA_013697365.1 Chthoniobacterales bacterium | reverse complement strand
GGTTAACGCGTCCATTCCGCCCGGCGAAATTCTCTACGCGGTCACCCGGGGATTCCAGCCGTATCTTCTCTACGTCCACGCTCCGGTGCGGTATGTGCGCACGGTAGATGAGATCCCAGCACACGCGCGTTTCTTCGTCGGCCGGCCCAATCTGTTTAGGCATGTAAAGGCTAGCGAGCGCTGGGGAGATCAACCCCCGCAGTTGCTCGCGCGGACGAAGAGCTACCGTGGGCAGGAGACGCTGCTTTTCGCGCGCGATGTTCCATAAGGGGTGCACAACGCCCAGAGGGGAAATCACTTTTCAACCTCTCGTTAGCCCGCAACAGTCCGCCATGTCGTGCGTGCGTGGCTCCCTTTTGGTCGTTGCCCTTTGGTCGGCGATCTACCTCACGCGGCTGGGCACGCTTGAGATCAAGGGCGAAGAAGGTCGCCGCATTCTGCCGGCCGTGACCATGCTCCGAAGCGGCAACTTGATCGTCCCGTATGTTGGGAGCGATCCCTATTTCAATAAGCCGCCCCTCGTGAATTGGCTCGTCGCGGGCTCCTTCCAGCTCTTCGGGGTGCGGAATGAATGGGCGGCGCGCTTGCCTTCAGCGCTTTGCGTCCTGGCCGTCGCTATCGCCTTCGTCACGGTCGCCCGACGAGCGCTTGGCCCGACCGGATCGGTCATCGGCGCGCTCGTCTGGCTGACGAACTTCGGGATGATCGAGAAGGGAAGGCTGATCGAGATCGAAGCGCTTTACACGTCGCTCTGCGGACTGGCGGTGATTTGCTGGCTGAGCTGGTGGCACGATGGACGTTCGAAATGGCTCACGTGGTTCGTGCCCTGGCTCTTTCTGGGTCTGTGTCTGTTGGCAAAAGGGCCGCTGCATCTCCTCTTTTTCTATGCGGTTGTGGTCGGCGTTCTCTATCAGGCGGGCGAGCTACGAAAGCTGCTCAACAGCGCCCACTTGCTTGGCGTTGTTTTGATGCTCGGGATCTTCGCTGCATGGGCGGTTCCCTGTCTGCAAATGATGCGGGAAGGCAACGTGACGGGCGTTTGGACGCGTCAGTTTTCTGGCCGTCTTTCCGGTGAAGACTTCAAGCTCGGCGGCTGGCTGCTGAACATCCCGCGCGGAATAGGATATTTCCTGCCGTGGGCAGCGGTCTTCGTGTTGGCGATGCGCGGGGACGGAAAAAGCAAACATCGAACATCGAACATCGAACATCGAACACCGAACGCAGCGGCCGGCCCTACTTCGATGTTCGATGTTCGATGTTCAGTGTTCGATGTTTCCCACGGCCTTCTTTGGGGGATCATCGTTTCGTTCCTTTTCGTCAGCCTGCTCCCGGGCTCACTCGCCCGCTATACCATGCCGCTGCTCGCGCCGGCCTCCTGGCTCATGGCCGTCATTCTGACGGACCGGCGCTTTCAACTACCGGGCTGGTTAACACCGCGGCGGCCCGCTGCGTTGGCGCCCGAGCTGCGCTTTCCGGTTGTCGTAGCTGTCGCTGCCTGCGTGGTGATTGCGCTTTACGCGCTGGCGGTGATGCCGCGGCTGCGCGGGCGCGAAAAAGTGAGAAACATTGCTGCGCAAATCAACGCCGCCATCCCCGCCGGGGAGACGCTTTACGCGATTGATCCCGAGTATCAGCCCTCGCTTTTCTACGTGCGTGATCCGATCATATACGCCCCGGGCCTGACCAGCGTGCCGGGCGATGCTCGCTTCATTCTGGTGCAGAACAAAACCGAGGCGGAGGCAGCAAACAGCCGGCAGTGGGCGCCCAGGCAGGCTCGCCCGATTCTGAAGACCAAAGACTACCGCAAGAAAGAGCTCGCTCTCCTTGAGGTAAATTGACGGCACGCCCGCTTCTGGGTGCGGTGATTTGACATTCCGCAAATCGTTAGCATGCTAACGATATTCAATGCCTGACGGTAGCGAAAAACTTGGTTTCCTTCTCCACGAGACGGCTCGGGCCTGGCGGACAAAGCTCGATCAACGCCTTAAGCCGCTCGGCTTGAGCATGGGGAAATGGACCACGCTCGCCCATCTCGCTCGGGGCGGCGACAAGCTGACGCAGAACGAAATCGCCGCGCGCGTCGGCGTAGAAGAGCCGACCCTGGTCGGTATTCTCGACCGTCTGCAACAGGACGGCTGGATCATGCGGAAGAGCTCGAACGAAGATCGCCGATGCAAAACCGTGCATCTCCAGCCGCGCGCTGCCTCCGTGCTTGAGGACATCTTCGACACTGCTCGGACGCTTCGGCAGGAGCTGCTGGCCGAGATCCCGAAGCAGGATCTCGAGACTTGCATGCGCGTGCTCGAAAATATCCGTGACCGTGCCGACTCTCCCGCGCTTCATCGCGTCCATAACGGGACTGAACGACGTAATGGGAACAGTGGTCTAACGAGGACTCAGCTTTCATGAACCGACCATCCAGCCGCGATCGACGCCTTGAGTTCTTCGCTGCCACGCTACGCGCCTTGCTTGTCATGGTTGCGGTCTGGAGCCTCCCGGCCTGCAGCAAGAAGACCGCGGGCCGCGAGAGCCCACCGCCGCGAACTGTGCTGGTCGCCAAAGTCACGACCCAGGACGTCCCTCTGTATCTTGATGAAATCGGGACCACCGTTGCAGCGGAGACCGTGCAGATTCAAGCACAGGTCACTGGCCAGATCATTTCACGCGAATTCCAGGATGGCGCCGATGTGAAGAAGGGTGAACTGCTTTTCAAGATCGACCCGCGTCCGTATGAAGCTGTGCTGGCCTCAGCCAGAGCCGATCTTGCGCTGGCCCAGGCAAACCTGAAGCGGCAAACGGAGCTGCTGGCCAAGAACGTCACCGCGACGCAGGAGCTTGATACGACAAAGGCTAATGCCATGCGCTCAGAGGCGGCCGTAGCCGCGGCTCAGGTCAATCTGGACTTCTGCAGCATTCGCTCGCCCATCGAGGGCCGCGCCGGCCTGCGCAACGTTGATGTCGGCAACGTCGTCAGTCCGAGTGCGCCGCCCCTGCTCACGATTCAACGGCTTGATCCCATCTACACGGACTTTACCGTCGCCGAGCCGGACCTTCCTCTCGTTAGGCAATATCTTACCAATCCCAATCTGAAGGTCCTGACCGACGCCGCGGACGACGCCGTGGAACCGCGCCTGGGCGAACTCTATTTTATCGACAACGCGGTCCAGCAGGGAGCTGGCACGGTCAAGGTCCGCGGGGTGACGCCGAATCCGGACCGGGCCCTTTGGCCGGCGCAGTTTGTGAACGTTCGCCTGATCCTGGACAACCTGAAAGACTCGATGCTCGTTCCCGCCAGCGCGGTCCAGATCGGTCAAAACGGCCCCTATGTCTTCGTCGTAAAACCGGACTCGACTCTCGATTTGCGGCGGGTGAAACAAGGTCAGAATCACGGCGACCTGACGGTCATCAGGGAAGGCGTCAAGCCGGGCGAGACTGTGGTGGTGAGCGGGCAGCTCCAGCTTGCACCGGGCGCGAAAGTGAATCCGCAAGAAGTCACGCCCGCGGGGGAAGGGGCCCGCCTCTCGCAGGCGGCGCGTTAATCTGAGGTATGGCTCAGCACGAACAGAGAGATGGCGAGCGCATGCCCCAGGACGGGCTGAGCGACGGCAACGGCGCCGGGACTCACGCGGCTGATTCGCGGCAACCCCGCCACGGGACGGTCGGGGAAAAGACGCCGGGCAAGCTGGTGCAATTTTCTTCCGGCCTTTCCAGCCCGTTCATCAAGCGGCCAGTGATGACGATGCTGCTGACGGCGTCGATCATCGTCTTCGGCATCCTGACCTACAATCGCCTCTCGGTGAACGATCTGCCGTCGGTCGATTACCCGGTCATCGACGTCAACGTCTCTTATCCCGGCGCTAACCCGGAAACGATGGCGAACACGATCGCCACCCCGCTCGAAAAGCAGTTCACGCAGATTCCGGGCATCGTCTTGAGCACGAGCTCGAGCACGCAGGGACGGACGAACATTACCCTTCAGTTCGATCTCGATAAGAGCGTTGATGCCGCCGCGACCGACGTGCAATCGGCCATTCAACGCGCGAGCGGTCAGCTCCCGAATGATCTGCCCAGCCCCCCCACTTTCCAGAAGTCGAATCCGAACGACCAGCCGGTCTTTTTCGTTGCCTTAACCAGCGACACGCTGACCGACGGCGACCTCTATAAGTACGCCACCTCGCAGGTGGCCCAGCGGATCAACATCGTCCGCGGCGTTTCGCAGGTAAACATCTACGGCGTCAAAGCGGCCATCCGCGTCAAGGTCGATCCCGGCGCGCTCGCGGCGCGGAACATGACTTTCGACGAGCTGTCCGCGGCGATTCGCGCCGGCACGTCGTATGCGGGCGCCGGGCAGTTCGACGGCAAGACCAACTCCTTCGTGCTCCGGCCGGATGGCCAGATCGCGGATGCGGAAGGCTATCGTAATCTGATCATCCGGCGCGCCGCGGATAATACACCCATCTACCTCAAGGACGTGGCGGAAGTGATCGACGGCGTCCAGGACGAACGGCTCTCGCGGCATTTCTATGCGCGGGGCTTCAACCCTCCGGCCTCCACCATCGTGATGGCCATCTCCCGGCAGGCGGGAGCGAACGCCGTGGAAGTAGCGCAGGCGATCCGCGAGCTCCTCCCGCAACTGCGGCTGGAACTCCCAGGCTCCATCAACCTCATTCCTACCTTCGATCGCGCAAAATCGATCGAGGGTTCCCTGCACGATGTGCAGGAGACGCTCCTCATCGCCTTCGTCCTCGTTGTCCTGGTCATCTTCTTCTTCCTCGGCCGCGCCACCGACACGCTCGTCCCGGTCGTCGCGCTCCCGCTCTCGTTGCTGATCACGTTCATCGCGATGTGGGCGCTCGGTTATTCGATCAATAACCTGACTCTCATGGCGCTCACGCTCGCGATCGGCTTCCTCGTCGATGACGCGATCGTTTTCCTGGAGAATGTCGTCCGCCGAGCCGAGAGCGGGGAGTCGATCTACAAAGCCACGCTCAATAGCGCCGGTGAGATTTCCTTCACGATTCTCTCCATGACGCTTTCCCTCGCGGCGGTTTTCATTCCGCTCGTCTTCATGCCGGGATTGCTTGGCCGGATCTTCCGCGAGTTCGCCGTCACGATCATCGTCGCCATCTTCGCCTCCGGGCTCGTTTCGCTCACCCTCACTCCGCTCATGTGTGCGCGTCTGCTCAACGAACGCGGCCCCGGGCATGCCCTCACCTGGATGGAACGTTTCTCGGCGAAGGTCTTCGATCCCATCCTGCGTTTCTACAGTCGCACGCTCGATTGGTTTCTCGATCGCGGCTGGCTCGCCGCGCCCATCATCGCGCTCTGCGCTTTCGGGGTTTGGTATTTCTTCACCGCGCTGCCCTTCACCTTGCTCCCCACCGGCGATAGCGGAACGATTCGCGGTAACTTCATCGTCTCGGAAGGCGCCTCGCCGGAAAAGCAGCGCGAGATTCAGGACAAGCTCGATCCGATTCTCCAGGCCAATCCCGCGGTCGATAAATATTTCACCGTCGCGGGGAGCGGGCGCGGCGGCTCGGCGGGAATTTTCTGCGTGCTCTTTCTGAAAGACGCAAAGGAGCGGGCGCCGATCGAGCAGGTCGCCGCGCAGTTGCGCAAATCGCTCAGCGGCATTCCGGGGATGTTCCCCACTCTTAATCCGCAGCCCGTCTTGCGCATCGACGTCGGCGGGACGGGCAGCTCTTTCGGGCGTTACAGCTATACTCTCAGCGGGATCAATCCAGAGGAAGTTTACGCCGCCGCCGACAAACTGAGCGACAAACTCAAGAGCTACGATGGATTCGTCGCGCCGCCGCGGAACAATCTTTTCCGGAACACACCGAACATCGACATCGAGATCGATCGCGCCCGTGCCAGCCTCTACGGCGTTTCGACCACGCAAGTTCAAAACCTGCTCCGCGCCGCCTATTCGCAGAACTACGTCTACCTCGTCAAAGAGGCCGACGACCAATACCAGGTCATCCTGGAGGTGCAGGATGACGAGCGCGCTGGGCCGGAAGATTTGCGCCAGCTTTACGTCAAGCCGCAGGGCCAGGAGACGCTCATTCCCGTCCGCACCCTCACCAAGTTCAAGACGAACCTGGGACTACAGTCGGTTAATCACACCAATCAATTCACCAGCGTCACCTTCGGTTTCGACACGAAAGAAGGAGTGGCGCTCGGCGACGTGACCGAGTTCATCGAAAAAGTCGCGGCCGAGGTCGTGCCGCCGACCGTCAAAGGCGAACTGCAAGGCGAAGGCCTTGTCCTCCAGCAGTTATTCCAAGCGTTGCCTTACCTGGTCCTCGCCGCCTTGTTCGTCATGTACGTCATCCTCGGGATTCTCTACGAGAGCTACGTTCATCCCATCACTGTTCTCTCAACGCTCTTTCCGGCCGTAGTTGGCGGTCTGCTCACGCTCTGGATGTTCAACTCCACCCTCTCCCTCTATTCCGTTATCGGTCTCTTCCTTCTCATGGGCATCGTGAAAAAGAACGGCATCATGATCGTCGACTTCGCCCTCCATCGAATTGATGAAGGTTATGATCGCCGGACCGCGATTCACGAAGCCAGCGTCGAACGTTTTCGTCCCATCATCATGACCACGCTCGCGGCGCTCATGGGCGCGGTCCCGCTCGCGCTCGGTTACGGTGCTGATGGTGCCTCACGTCGACCTCTCGGCCTGGTCATCGTTGGCGGGCTCGTGATCTCGCAGCTCATCACCCTTTACATCACTCCGGTGATCTATCTCGCGCTCGAATGGTTCCAGGAGCGTGTCCTGGATAAAGTCCCGTTCCTGCGCAGCGGTCACATGCACCACGAAAGCACCACGCCCCCGAAACCGCGTCATCTTTTCGATGATCCCGCTCCGGCCGGTGTGCGTTAGAGCGGCGCCTTTTGTTAAGTTCCCGCGGGCACCGCGGAGTAAAATACGAATCACTCCGCGGGCGCGATCGCCCCTGGCAGGGCGCTTGATCTGGAGCTTGTCATGCACTTTGCCCGTCCTTCCTCGGCAAGGTCTGTAGTCTCGGCGCCGTGTCGCCGTGTCTGCTCGCGCCTCGACACAGCGAGGCGACTACAGGAGAAGGGGAAGGTGCAGCGCCGCGCTCTAAGCCGAATCATGGAATGCTGTCGAGTTCACCTCCCAACAGAGCCTCAGGACAGTGCATGACACGCTCTACGACGATCTGAGTTTGAGTCGAAGCCGCTACCGGCAGGTCAAATACGATTCTGCAACTCAAGTGCCGAAAGCACCAGGGACGCCCGGAGCGGGAGCGTTAAGGACAACGCCCGCAAACAGAGCGATGTAGCGGGAAGGCCTCCGCAAATGTCCGAGGCA
>JACCXA010000155.1 GCA_013697365.1 Chthoniobacterales bacterium | reverse complement strand
CGACGTCATCGAGGTCGTTATGTTTGCCGCCGGCGCGAATGCACTTCTGCGTGTCGACGGTGCGCGGGGGGCTCCACGGCGCGCTTTGTTGTCCGAGGAAAATGGGCACGAATTGGTTCATGCCGGCGTTGGTGAAAAGCAGATTCGGCGAGTCCGGCAGGAGCGACCCTGAAGGCACGATGGTATGCTCTTTTTCGCGAAAGAAATCGAGGAAGGACTGGCGGATCTCGGCGGAGGTCATGGGATGGGAGCGGACAGTAGCGCGAATCGGTGAGTTTTCACCCCGTGAGAGCCCAGCGCGGCGCGCCGGAAAGTCGTTCAGGTTGACGAACTAATTCGTCAACGCACGATTTTGCCTATGAGAGACAAGGATGTCTTCGAGATCCAGCGGCTCTATCCGCAAATCTATCTCGCCTGCCACGTCGATCACGTGCGCGCGAGCTCGACCGAGTGGCGGTTGTCGTCGCGCGATTCCTCGATTCTGGCGCATCTCGACGGCGCGACCGGCATGAGCCCGAAGATGCTGGCCACGCATCTGAATGTGGCGGCCTCTACGCTGTCGGCGGCAATCGCGCGGCTGGTGGAGCTTGGTTACAATTAGGAGCGACCCGCCGCGATCCGACAAACGGCAGCGGGAGCTGCGCCTCACCGAAAAGGGCGCGGAAGCAATGGCCTCAACGTCGGTGCTCGACGGCGGCCGAGTTGCGGCACTGCTGGAGCTACTCCATGCCGACAAACGCGAACATGCGCTCGCCGGGCTTCGGTTGCTCGCCCGCGCTGCGCGCGAACTCGAGGCACGGCCATGAAGATCGCTCTGCTGATCATTGGCGGGTTGGCCGCGCTTGTTTGCGTCGTTCTTCTGATAGGCGCGCTGCTGCCGTCGAAGCATGTCGCGTCACGCGAGATCGTCCTGAATCGCACGCCGGATGAAGTCTACGCAACGGTGCGCGAGTTCGCATCGTGGCCAAGCTGGCGAACCGACCTGAAGAGCCTTGAGATGCTTGATGCTGTCGACGGGCGGCCCCGATTTCGGGAAGACTCGACGAACGGGCAGATCACCTACGAAGTCGTCGAAGACGTGCTCGGCGCAAAGCTCGTGACGCGCATCGTGGACCAGGATCTCGGCTACTTCGGCTCTTGGACGTACGTGTTTCAGCGCGCTGACAGCGGCACGCTGATGCGAATTACCGAGAACGGCGAAGTGCCCAACGTGCTGTTTCGCTTCATGTCGCGGTTCGTCTTTGGCCACACCGCGACGATGGAAGCTTACCTGAAGGCGGTTGGCCGGAAGTTCGGCGAAGATGTCGTGCCGAAGTAGCTACTTCTTGTTTTCGTCGAGGTTCGCCTTGACCGCGACTTCGATCTCTTCGTAGAGCGCCTGGTCGTTCTTCAGCACTTCCTTCGCGGCGTCGCGGCCCTGCGCGAGCTGGGTGCCCTTGTAGCTCAGCCACGAACCGCGTTTCTCGACAATCTGCTTCTCAAGCGCGAGATCGAGGAGCGCACCGGTCGAGGAGATGCCCTCGTTGTACATGATGTCGAACTCGGCTTCTGTGAACGGCGGCGCGACTTTATTCTTCACAATCTTGACGCGCGTGCGATTGCCCGTCACGACGCCGTCCGTTTGTTTGATCGCTCCGATGCGGCGGATATCGACGCGCACGCTGGCGTAGAATTTCAAGGCCTTGCCGCCGGGCGTCGTCTCGGGATTACCGAACATGACTCCGATCTTCTCGCGAATTTGATTTGTGAAAACGCAGCATGTCCGCGCCTTCGAGATGAGCGAAGTCAGCTTACGGAGCGCAGCACTCATCAATCGTGCCTGCGCGCCCACAGTGGAATCCCCGATCTCACCTTCCAGCTCCTGCTTCGTGACCAGGGCGGCGACGGAATCCAGAACTATGACATCGAGTGCGTTCGAGCGAACGAGAGTCTCGACGATGCGAAGCGCTTCCTCGCCAGAACTTGGTTGCGAGACAAGCAAGTCATCCATGTTCACGCCTAGTTTGCGGGCGTATTGCGGATCAAGCGCGTGCTCGACATCGATGAAAGCGGCGAGGCCGCCCCGCTTTTGCGCCTGCGCTATGACCGTCAAGGTTAACGTCGTTTTGCCGGATGATTCTGGACCGTAGACTTCGACGACGCGTCCCCGCGGAAAACCTCCGACGCCCAGCGCCCGATCAATCAGGATATTGCCCGTAGGGATAACATCGATGTCGACAATCTTTTCATCTCCGAGGCGCATGATTGCCCCATCGCCGTAATCCTTTGCGATCTGCTGAATCGCGAGATCGAGGTTCTTGTTGCGGGCAATGATGAGCTTGTCCTCGCCCGTTTTCTCTTCGGTTTTGGTGGCCATAGGGTGTGGCCTTACCTAAGGTGGTTTGGCTGCGGCCGCCAAGTACAAAGGCCCAGGAGGGAGCGTCTCGGCGCTGAGCTAGAATGTGCAATCGCTCGCCCTTTCATAAACGAAGAACCGCAAGCCATGCGGCTTGCGGTTCTTCTTGTAGCGACCGCCCGTGGTTACGAAACCGCAATCTTGCGTGGCTTCACCCGTTCGGCCTTCGGCAGGATCAACGTCGCCACGCCCTGGTCGATCGAAGCGCCGATCCTGGCAGCGTCGATTGACGGATCGAGCTCGAACGTCCTCCGAAAATTCTCACGGCGTGACTCCCGATGGATCAAGTTGCCTGCTGTCGCCAGCTGGGCACGCCGCCCCACGACCGTAAGTTCATTGTTTTCAATCCAGAGCTCCAGTCCTTCCTTGTTAACGCCAGGCATCTCAATCTGCAGTGTGTAGCCTTCTGCGTTTTCGCGGACGGTGGCGACTGGAGGGACGAACCGCTCCGCGGCTTGTTGGCCATTCGCGCTTTTCTCAACATGATTTTCACGAGTGAAAGTTTCCATTTCTGATTTCCTTTCTTTCTTTTTTTACAATCCAGTCATTTCGGGAATCGCCCTTAGCCGACGTTTACCTGGATCTGCTTGGGTTTAACTTCTTCCGCTTTGGGCAGCGTCACCGTCAAAATGCCGTCCCGGTAGCTGGCGTTCACCTTTTCACTGTTTACTCGAGTAGGGAGGGAGATGCTGCGACGAAACTTGCCGCTCGAGCGCTCGCTCCGAGCGGCCTGTCCGGCTTCGGGTGCTTCCTCTTTGCGTTCGCCACTGATTGATAAAATCCCGTCGTGCAGGGAGAGTTCGATATTCTCTTTCCGCAACCCGGGAAGTTCGACGACGGCGATGATATCATCGGCAGTCTGGTAAAGATCCAACGCGGGAGTCCAACCGGTGCTTAATTGGGCCGCGGCCACTGAGTGAGACCACGACGGACCGTCAAAGAAACTGTTGATTTCATCGCGTAGATTTGCCCAGCGATCGAAGGATCCCCATGTTGATACTTCCGGAGTTTGGCAGCGTATTAAGCTCATTGATTTCCTTTCTTTAATGTTCGAGAACCAGACTTAGCGAGCCCAGTACCTATTGAGCAAGCCGATGGTATTTTGTCTAACTGTTTGCCTAAGCGCTTGTTACCGAACTCATGATTCATAGATCGGTTCTCCCGAACGGGACGCTTTGGCGCTCTCTTGCCCGTAGCATATGCGCTCTCGAGGGACAGAATATCCCCTCGGCCGTGCTGGATGTTTAGGTCGCCGCCGTGACTGAATCTCCAGACGAACATTTCATGAGGGTTGCGATTGCGGAGGCCCGGAAAGGAACCGGTCACACCAGTCCAAATCCTATTGTCGGCGCTGTTCTCGTAGCGAGAGGAGGCGTCGTGGCGCTCGGCCACCACCAAAAGGTCGGCAGCGCGCACGCTGAGGTCAGATGCCTGGAGTCTTATGGGCGTCGCTTAAGAAAAAGCGACTCTGTCTACGTAACTCTGGAGCCATGCTCCACGACCGGTCGTACGCCTCCCTGCACGGAAGCCATTCTCGCTTCTGGGCTGGGCTGTGTAGTAGTTGGCACAATTGACCCAAACCCCAAGCATCAGGGCAGGGGTATCGCAACGCTCCGCGCGGCAGGCATCGAGGTGCGCGTCGGCGTGCTCGCTGATGAATGCACGAAGCTGAACGAAGCCTTCAACAAATGGGTCCAGACAGGACGGCCGCTCGTCATCGCCAAGTGTGGCATGACGCTCGATGGCCGCCTTACGCGTGGGCCTGGCGAGGACCAGTGGATTACGGGTCCGGCCGCGCGGCGACACGCGAACCGTTTCCGCGCCCAGGTCGATGCTATTCTCATCGGCGCGGAAACTTTGCGGATCGATAATCCGCGACTCACCGTTCGCGAAAATCCCGGGGGGCGTCAACCTTGGCGCGTGGTGCTTTCGCGTTCCGGCAAATTACCGGGGAACGCGCACGTCTTTACGGACCGTTACGCAAATCGGACACTCTTGTTCGAAAACAAACCTCTCGACGTTGTCCTCGATTCGTTAGGCCAAAAAGATGTTACCAGTGTGCTGATCGAAGGCGGCGGAGAGGTGCTGGGCCAGGCGTTAGATCAACGTTTGGTTAACCAGGTGCACATCTATCTAGGAGCAATTTTCAGCGGCGGACCAGTGATCGCATTCCCTGGGACGGGCGCTCCTTCAACGCCCGAAGGGCTACGCCTTTGCGATCTTCGTTATGAACAGATCGGCGACGATGTGTTCATCTCCGCAAAGGCGCGATCCCATCCTCCAAGACTTCAATGATGCTTCGAAACTTTTCGGAGCAAGTAGGGTTCAATCAGCGAGCAACTATAAAGGGGGTGAAATACATGAACTTGAAGAAACTTCTTTTGATCGCGATCATCGCGGCTGGCTACGGCTTGGCTGCAGCACCGCGTGCGAACGCACATCTGTCCGTTGGAATCGGTATCGGCGCTCCCATCGGGTACGGCTATGGATACGGCGGCGGCTATGGGTATGGATACGGTGGATACGGCTACGCGCGGCCTGCATACTACGCCCCCTACGGATACAACCGGCCATACCGGTATCGCTCCGGTTACAATCGTCTCCAACGGCGCGCGCATTATCATCGCTACCACGGGCGCCGTGTTTATTGCACGCAATTGCACCGGCAATGGCGGTAAAACAATTAGACCACTGAACAACAAGGAGCTGGCTGGATTTAGTCCATGCCAGCTCTTCTTGTTTGCGCCGCGCCGCGGATCGGCAACTTCAATCGACCTGCCGCGGTTTCAATGAACCGAAAAACGAGGGAAACCCCTACTTCTTTGGCGAGGGGGAATTCGGAGCGGCAGAGTTATTTGGACTCGTGGAATTCGTAGAGCCCGGGGACTGACCAAATTCTTTCTTCAAACGTTCCACGACCGGAGCTAGTTCGCGCTGCCGTTTCTCCTCGATCTCCTGACGGAGCGCGCGCTCGATTCTCCGCCGTTCCTGCAGATATTGACGCTCCCAAGCCTCCCGCCGCTCGGCTTCCAGTTTCAGCCCGCTCCTCTGGAGCGCTTCCTCGGATTCGCGCTGTATCCGTTCGCGACGATAACCTTGCCGATCACGAAGACTGCGGCGCTCCTCAGGGTCGAGTTGCAGCCAGCGCTCAGCGTTTCTCCTGAAATGTTGCCGATCGTCCGGCGACATTTCACGCCAACGCTGCCGGGCTTGTGGAAAACGTTGCGGTTGCTGCCGTGGCCCTTGGAGCTGCGAACGGAAGCCGTTCCCCGGTTCGAGACCACCAGGAGCGGGACCATTGCCAGGTTGCGAGCCCTGCTGTGCAGAACCGTTGCTGGCGAAAGACAGCCAGAATGCCGTGCCGGCAGCTAGAGCGACAGAGATTCGGGATCGTCCCATACGTTGTCGTCCTCAGCTGCGAGGAGGTCATCGAGGTCGGCCACCACCTCATAATCCTGGGGATCAATCACACTGACTGCCTCCGGCAAATCGTCGGCCTCCTTGTCTGCCGCAGGCTGAATCGAAACAGCCGCAAAGCCAATAGCGAGCGCCAACGCGGTGGCAGGGATCAGCCTCCTCGACGTGAACCAACCAGTGACAGTTTCCCGCCAGCCACCCACCTCGCGGACCCGCCGAATTACGTTCCGCGAAAAGAACGGCGAGACGAAAGGTTGCGGGGCTTCGCCCAGCAAATCCCAAAGCTTCTGATCATCCTCGCGTTCCATCGATATATTCAACCTCCTGACACCGCGAAAGTTGCGCAGCCAGGCGCGGTTGGGCAAGCGTTAAGCTAAACCTCGGCCGCGTCCAGAAATCCCTCGAGCTGACGGATGCGGGTAGGGTGGCGCATTTTCCTCAGAGCTTTGGCCTCGATCTGACGGATTCGCTCTCGCGTTACCTTAAATTGCCGGCCCACCTCCTCGAGCGTCCGGCTGTAGCCATCGACAAGCCCAAAACGCTGCTCAAGCACCTGTCGTTCACGTTCCGTCAGAGTTTCCAGAACATCCTTTATTTTTTCCTTCAGAAGCACGATGGCGGTCATGTCGCTCGGGTTTTCCGCCCCTTTGTCTTCAATGAAATCGCCGAAGTTTGTTTCTTCGCTCTCTCCGACTGGCGCTTGCAATGAAATCGGTTGCTGCGCCATCTTCAAAACCGCACGGACGCGATCCACCGGGAGCAGAATTTCCTCAGCCACTTCCTCCGGGCTCGGCTCACGGCCGTACTCCTGCACCAGCTGCTTCTGCACGCGCATCAGCTTGTTGATCGTCTCGATCATGTGCACGGGGATGCGAATGGTCCGGGCTTGATCGGCAATGGAGCGAGTGATGGCCTGCCTGATCCACCATGTCGCGTAGGTCGAGAACTTATAGCCGCGGCGATACTCGAACTTCTCCACCGCCTTCATCAGGCCCATGTTGCCTTCCTGAATCAAATCAAGGAACGAGAGCCCACGGTTGGTGTACTTCTTCGCAATTGAAATGACGAGGCGCAGATTCGCCTCGACCATTTCAGTCTTCGCGCGCAACGCTTTTTTCAGCCAGCCCTTCAGCTCCTGATACTGCTCTGTGTATTGTTCCACCGAGAGCCAGATGAGCGTTTCCAGCTCGCGCGACTTCCCTCCGTGGGGCAAACGCGCGCCGTTTTCGCGCGGATGTTTGTTTATCTCCGGAGCGAGATTGGTGAGGAGCAGGAACTTCTCGTCCGCCAGATTCACGAACTCCTCTGTCACCTTCTGCTTAAAGTAAAACTTCGGGTAGAGTTTCTGCAGCGAAGCGACGGATTTCTCGAAGGTCTTGAGCTTCTTCGGATCAACTCTCGCGCCATTCGAGATTTGTGAATATTGGGCACCGATGGATTGAGCCAGCTTCGAGACCTGCTTGCAGAGCCCGGGCAACATCTTCATGTAGCGCTCGCGACTCTCGATCTTCTTGTCGAGGATGACGCGATCAAAGCGCTCACCGCCTTCGGTCAGCTTTCCGGCTAGATCAAGGTGCGCCTGTGCGATGAAACCAAAACGGTTAATCATGCGCTGCACCATGTTCTCGGCCTCTTCGATCCGCTTGGAAATTTCCACTTCCTGCTCGCGGGTTAACAACGGAACCTGCCCCATTTGCTTGAGGTACATCCGGACCGGATCATCCAGGATATCGAGCTTGGCCTCGGGCTTCTCCTCTTCCTCTTCTTCGCTGTCTTTCTTGCCGTCCTTATAGCGATCGACCTCTGACGCTTCAATAATGTCGATCTCCATCCGACGGAGACGCGTCAGGATTGTGTCCAGCTCGTCCGCGTCCGTCACCTCGGCAGGGAGAGCTTCGTTCAGATCATCGAAGGTGAGATACCCTTGCTCTTTCGCGAGTTTGATCAGCTCGCGAATTCGCCCTTGGGTATCGCCCGGGTGGGATGCGGCTAAAATCGCGGAAGGCGCCTGACTGAGGGGAGCTTCCTCCTCCCTGGATTCCACTGCCCGCGGAGCAGGTACCTTCTTCGCCTTTGACGCGGATTTCTGCTTCCCTTGCTTGCGTGCTTTAGGCTTCTGCGCCTTGGACTTCCGATTGGAAGTGCCCGCGCGGGCCACTCGTTTTGCTGGGGGAACTTTCTTCTGCGTCGAGGAAGGCGACGGAGTGCGTTTGGAGTGCGTTGCCAACTTGGTATCCGTGGAGGAAATGCTACGTTTCGAACCCGTTTTGGTGCCCGGTTTACTGCCTTCTCAGCGACAAAATTACGTGTCGAGCACGCGGATAGGCGAAAACGCGGAAAGTTCACCGAGCTGTGTCTTCAGGTCAACCACTTGTTTCTGCAAGGCAGTCATCTCGCCCGCACTTAATTGCGGGATCTTCATGCGCCCCTCCGCAATTTGGAGCTGACGTCGGACCGCGGCTTGTTGCAACCCCGTCCACCAATCTCTTGCCACAGCCGCCGCGTTTGGCGGCAGCCTCTGCAGAAGCCAGGATGAAACAAGCGCCTCTTCATTCGAAGCAAGACTAGCCATAAAGACGTTGATGGACGCAGCGTCTTCCGGTCGAAGCTCGCTTTCCAGAATATACTGGAGCAACTCCGCCTCGGGTGTCTGCGCCAGAACCTCCCGCCAGTTTTCATCTAATAAAAACTGCCGGGCCTCGCGGTCCCGGAGAGCCAGCAAACAAAGCATCGCGACATCATGACGAGGTGCAGGCGCAGAGCGAAACGCTGCTGTTTCAGCCTCGCCAAAGCTGCGGTCTCGCACCGGATTGCGGAGGAGGGTCTCAAACTCCGCCGGCGCGATGCCAAGCCGTGCGCTCACTTTGCTCGCGACCTCACCGCGCATGATAGGGTTGTGCACTCGCGCCGCCGTCTCGGCGAGCTTGCGCGCCAGCTGCATTTTCGTACCGACAGAACTCAGGTCCGTCGCCACAGCTTCGCGCTCGATCCAATAATCAAAAAACTCACGTGCTCCGGCGATCCGTTTTTCGAATTCCGCCTTCCCCTGGCTGCGCACGACCGAGTCCGGATCTTCGCCCGCCGGCATCTCCGCGATGCGGACGAAAAGGTCGTTCTGCAGCAGCGACTCCAAGGATCGCTCCGCCGCTTTCTGCCCTGCGGAATCGGCATCAAAACACAGCACCACTCCCTCGACAAAACGCTTCAAGATGCGGGCCTGATTTTCCGTGAAGGCGGTCCCCTGTGGCGCCACCACGTTCGTGATCCCGGCCTCGAACAATGTGATCAGATCGAGCTGCCCCTCGCAGACAATGGCTGAGTTTGCCTCAATCAAGGCCCGCTTCGTTTTATGTAATCCAAAGAGAACGTGCCCTTTTCGAAACAAGGGAGTCTCTGGCGAATTGAGATACTTGGCCGACTCGCTTTCGCTCTTCAAGACACGCCCACTGAAGGCGATCACCTCGCCGACGTCGTTGCAGATTGGAAAGATGATTCGGCCGCGAAACCGATCGTAAGCTTCGCTCTCCGCTCGATCCTCATCGCGCGTTTTCACGAGCCCGCTTTGCACGAGGTGTGCGCGCGAATATCCGCGCTCAAGCGCCCACTTCAACAGCGCGTCCCAGCCCTCCGGTGCATATCCGAGCTGCCAATTACCAGCGATGGCTCGATCGATCCCGCGCTTTTTCAGATACTCTCGAGCCGGCGAGGCCCATTCACGTTTCAACAAATTTTCGTGAAACCATGCCGCTGCTTCGGCGTGCAGCTGGAGCAACGTGCGCCGCGCTTCCTGCTGCGTGTCGTCGATCCCACCGCCGGAGCTTCGCTCCTCGATCACGGGAATCCCCACGCGCGCGGCCAGCTTCTTCACGGCCGACGGGAAGTCGAGATGCTCGTAATCCATCACGAACCGGAAAACGCTCCCACCGACGCCACAGCCGAAGCAATGAAACGATTGTCGCTGCTGGCTGACGTTGAACGAGGGCGTTTTCTCCTGGTGAAATGGGCAAAGCGCCTTGTAACTGGAGCCCGCTCGCTTCAGCGGGAAATAAGCGCCGATCACCTCGACGATGTCATTCGCGGCGGCGATTTGCTCGATGTTCTCGTTTGGAATGCTGCCCATGGGGCGTTTACTTTTCGCTCGTCCGCGGAGCGGCCAGTGGCAAAGTTACGTGCCGTGTCATTTGCTGCCATCCCAACCTTTAACGTCCTCATGAGAATTTGCCTGCTCCTGGTCGTCGGTCTCGCACTCGGAGTATCGCCCGCGGCCGCACGTGATGAAGTTGCAAAAGGCGATATCGTTGTCGTGCCCGTCCAGGGCGAAATTTCTCAGCCGACGTTCGTCTTTCTGCGTCGCATTCAAAAGAAAGCCGAGAGCGCGGGAGCGGCTGCCTTGATTCTCGATATGAACACTTTCGGCGGACGTCTCGACAGCGCGGAAGCGATCACGAATTTGCTCAACCGTTCCACGATTCCGACATACACCTTCATTAACACCAACGCGGGTTCCGCGGGCGCGTTAATCGCGCTGGCCACGGGGAAGATATACATGGCTCCGGTCAGCGCCATTGGCGCGGCTGCCCCGGTTCTTTCCACGGGCGAAGACCTTTCCGCGACGGCTCGCGACAAGACGATCTCCTACTGGTCCGCTCTCATCCGCGGCTCGGCCACGCGCAATGGCCACAATCCCGACGTGGGCG
>JACCXA010000149.1 GCA_013697365.1 Chthoniobacterales bacterium | reverse complement strand
ATCGGAAAGCCCGGCGAGCAGGCCACGGTCGTCGGCCGTCGCGTCGACAACAAAAAGCTGCTCGACATGAACGCGTATCTCGACGCTCTGCCGGCGCCGAAAGGCGCGCAGATCGAACCGCAGGTCGGGACGCGTGGACGCGAGTTGTTCCGCGCGAATTGCACGAGCTGCCACAACGTTGACCAGAGCAAATTCGTGCCGCCGACGTTGGTTGCCTTGGAAAAGGTCTGGCCGGCGTACAAGCCGATCGTTGTGATGAAGCGCCCGCCGCTCAGCCCGATTCAAAACGCCCTTGGCGGATTCGACGATAAGATGATCGTGGTCGACGCCAGCGATCGTGGTGGGACCCGCGGCAATGCGCTTCCGTTGCTCCTCGATCTCGACCGCAAGAGTCTCTTCCTGCACGACGCCTCCGTGAAGAGCCTCGATGAACTCTTGAACCCGGAACGTGGCCGGCTTTCGCCGCATCCGTTTTATTTCAGCAATGCAAGTCAACGCAGCGACATGGTCGCCTTCCTTCGGAGTCTCGACACGGGCGACTGACAGCCGCCGCCAAATCTATGACACCAACACAACTCAGCAGGGAACTACGCACCGGCTCCGGCAACTTTCTCGAGGAACGTCGCAGCGTCGTTGCACTCTCCCTGACCGCCATCGGCTGCATGGGTTTGATTGCGGCGTATCAGATGGGCTTGATCCGGCGCCTGCCCGATCTGCCGCTGCCGTTGATGGATGCGGACAAGGTTGACGCGTCGGAAGAAGCCTACGCGCATTTTCAAATGGGAGACGCATTCATTGGTCTCGGCAGTTATGCCGCGACGATGGGTCTCGCAGCGATGGGACCGAAAGATCGCGCGGAAAAGCAACCGTGGATTCCGCTCGCTCTCGCTGCGAAAGCCACCGCCGATGCGGCGCAAGCCGCCAAGCTCACTTACGATCAGTGGGCGAAGCACAAGGCGTTCTGCATCTGGTGTCTGGTGGCAGCGGCGGCGACCTTCGCAACCGTCCCGCTGGTCATGGGAGAAGCGGCAGCAGCGGCGCGGCACTTGGCGAAGAGATTGTGATCTTGGGCAATTCGAGGCTCGCCGGGTGGGACTGGAGCCGTCCCGCTGCGTCGGGGCGCGGTGGCGACACGCGGATCACGGCGACGCAGCGCCGAGGCTACAGCGCATGTGCGCGAAGGAGTCTCGTCGCAGCGGGAGTCGTCCTGGGGACAGCGCTCCTCAGCTCCCCGGCAGAAGCCGCTGCTTCCACGGCCGGGAGCTACACCAGCGGCGGCAGGAAAATCCTGATCGACGAATATCCATCCGCGAAGCCGGGCACGCGACCCGCCATCATTTTGCTCCATGGCTCCGCAGGGCTGCTCTTTCCGGGGCTTGACTTGAAAAAGCGCGCAAGCGCGCTGAGCGCGCAGGGCTACGCCGTTTTCGTGCCCCATTTTTTCAACCGCACCGGCCAGATCATGGTGCGGCCATCAGGAGTCCACGACAATCTCCCAGCCTGGACCGCCACCGTGCGCGACGCCGTCACCTACGTGGCCGCGCAACCAAACGTCGATGCGAACCGCATCGCACTGATGGGCCATTCGCTCGGTGGTTACCTCGGCCTCGCGGCCGCGGCGCAGGACGGCCGCATCGATGCAGTCGTGGAAGCCTCCGGGGCATTGGACAAAACCGGCGTAACGCGGATGCCGCCCACCCTCATCCTGCACGGCGCGAAAGATACGACCGTCCCTGTGGCAAAAGCGGAGCGCCTGGAAGCGCTGCTCTTAAAAACAGGCGCACCTTATCAGAAGCACATTTACCCGGACGAAAAGCATGTCCTTTCCCGCGAAGCGATGCGCGATGCGACCCAGCGGATCGACCGTTTCCTCGCGAAGTACTTTCCGGCGGACAGCCGCAGCTAAAACAACCCACCACACCATGAAAAAACCACTCATCCTACTGTTCAGCATTATTGCCCTCACAACCCTCCTCCCGCTCGCTGGCAACGCGCAGGGCGGCAAAAAGAAGGACGAAGTGGAAGTGAAATGTCCTTCCGGCATCGACCACGGCGCGTGGGATAAACTGCTCAAGAAATACGTCGATGAAAAAGGGCTCGTGAACTACACCGCCTTGAAAGCGAGTCAGGCCGACATGAGCGCGTTCGACGGTTACCTGAAGCAGTTTGCGGCAAAAGCAGACAAGCCCGCCGAAGGCATGGAGCTGGCCGCGGCGCTCACCAATGCCTACAACGCGATCGCCGTCCGCACCGTCCTCCAGAGCTATCCGATGGAAAGCATCCACGAAGCGAAGAAGCCGTTTGAAGCGAAAGATTGGACGATCGGCGGCGCCAAGGTCTCGCTGAATGACATCGAGAATGCGACCCTGCGTCCGCTCCTGAAATATCGCGCGCACAGCGTGCTGGTTTGCGCGGCGCGCAGTTGCCCGCCGCTCCAGCGCACCGCTTACGCAGCCGAGAGCTTCGAAGCGCAGAGCGACAAGGCTTACACCGTCTGGCTCGCGCGAGAGGATTTGAACAAGTTCATGCCGGGGGAAAAGAAGGCGGAGATCTCCGAGGTCTTTAAATGGTTCAAGGCCGACTTCGAGAAGTCGCTCTCAGTGCCGAAGGTGATCGCGCAATACGGCCCGCCGGCGGCGAAAGAACTGACCGAAGACGGCAAGCAATTTGAGACTTCATACCTCTCCTACAATTGGGGCCTGAACGATCAGGGCGAACACGGGCGCAGTTATTCGAAGATCAATTTGATCTTCGATAATCTCGATTAGGTGCTGGCTGGTAGGGCGATGCGAGCGGTTGTAGGGGAAGCTGTTAGCTTCCCCCGTTTCTAAAACACGGGAAGCTAACAGCTTCCCCTACGACCCGCGGCTAACGAACGAAAATCAGCGGCCGCTTGCTGTGCGCACTTGGAGATCGAAGATGTCCGGCCGGCTATAATGCCCGGTCACATCCAGCGTCATGCGTTCCTCGTCCACCGCAGCGGGATCAAGC
>JACCXA010000144.1 GCA_013697365.1 Chthoniobacterales bacterium | reverse complement strand
GACTCAGCGTGTTTCCGTCGGCCCGCCCCGCGAGTTTTGCCTGGAGCACTTTCATCACCGCGCCCATCTGCGCGCGTGAAGTCGCGCCCGCTTCTGCGATCGCGTCGCGCACGGCACTCTTCAGTTCGTCCCCTTCCAGCCCTTTCGGAAGATAAGCGTTTAGAATCGCGAGCTCTTCCTGCTCCTTCGCGGCGAGTTCGGCGCGCCCGCCTTTTTCGAAGCTTTCGATCGAGTCATGCCGCTGCTTCACCTGCTTGCGAAGCACTTGCATACTTTCGTTGTCATCGAGCTGCCCGTCTGCATTCGCTTTTTCAATCGCAGAATATTTCCAGGCGGACTTCAA
Organism: Chthoniobacterales bacterium; assembly: GCA_013697365.1. Taxonomy (GTDB): domain Bacteria; phylum Verrucomicrobiota; class Verrucomicrobiia; order Chthoniobacterales; family UBA10450; genus JACCTI01. The sequence goes on along the minus strand of JACCXA010000144.1, from coordinate 2,675 downwards.
CATCCGCAAAACACCCAGCTTGCGCGCATCCTTGGCACGCATCGCGTCTTTCAGGTCCGAATCAATACGCTCCAGCAAGGTCATATCGGCAGAGTAAGACCGCTTATCCGGTCGGCAACACCCTTCGCGCACGCGAAGTCTCAGCCCAAACACGCAGGCAGGAGTCTCCAGAAAAAACGGCTACTTCTGTTCGGCCTTGGCCGCCGGAACATTCGAAAGATGCGAGGCCACCACCTGCCAGCGTCCCTCCCGCTTCACGTAGGTATCGGTATAGCGGGACTCTTCCGTCGTCGCTTTTCCCTCGCGTTCACTTTCCTCAATCACCTTGCCCATCAGAATGACGGTGTCGCCGTAGGTGCGCGCCTGGACTTCATCGGTGCGAAAACGCGTAGTTGGCGCTCCTTCGCGGCGCGGTCGCTTCAGCATGGCCATGATCTGGGCCTTGGTCTGGATGCGCCCATTCGGGAAGGTGATTGCAAAATCATCGGCTACGATGCGCGCCATCGCTTCGGCGTCGTACTTCTCATAGGCGTCGAGCCACTCGCGTTCCAGTCGTCTCACCTCCTCCTCCGTACTCGACGGAGAAGCGGGTCTATCCGTTTCCTGCGCGGCGACCGGCATAGTCGCGGCAGAGAGCACGAGCGTGAGGAGAAGGATAATTCGCATTACGCCAAAGGTATCCCCAGCGGATCGGCATGTCTATGCTGCGCGGACTCTCGCCGCGCAAGCCACCACACTTGCGGGATCGCTCACGCTGATGACATCCACCCCCTTCCGCGTGCGCTGCAGCAATCCCGCCAGGATACCTTCCGGGCCGAGCTCGATGAAAAGCTCGCAGCCGCGCTCAAGCAGCTGCTCCATGCAATCCGTCCAACGCACCGTCCCGGTCACCTGATCCTGCAACGTTCGGCGAATTTCCAGCAGCGACTCGGGGACTTTTCCGGTCACGTTGGCCACCACGGGGAAACGCGGCATCTGCAATTGCGTATCGAGCAAAGCCGCTCCCAATTCCACAAAGGCGCTATCCATTAAGCGCGAATGATACGCCCCTGCCACCTTCAGCAACGTAACCCGCCGGATGCCGTGGTCTTTTGCCAGGCTAACCGCGAGTTCCACTTTCGCGGCTTCACCGGAAATCACGATTTGCCCGGGCGCGTTCAGATTCGCCACATCGACGTCAGTGTCCGCCGCCAGCGCTCGCACCGCTCCCTCGTCTGCGCCGATCATGGCCGCCATCGCGCCCGCCGTGGCACCACATGCTGCTTCCATCAGGCTGCCTCGCTGCTCGACCAGTTTCAGCCCCGTCTGGAAATCGAAAGTGCCGGCGGCAGCATGCGCCGTCCATTCACCCAACGAAAGGCCGGCGGCTGCTTCAATCGGAAAGTCGCCCGTCCGTTCACGCAAGGCTGCCAGGCAGGCGAGCCCATGCACATAGAGAGCCGGCTGGCAATTTGCCGTTCTCGTGAGCTCTTCGATGGGTCCCGCCCAGGCCAGCTCGCTCAGGCTGCGGCCCAGGATGACGTCAGCTTCGCGGAATAATCCCGCCGCCCCGGCAAATTCGGCCGCGACTTCTCGTCCCATTCCGACCGTCTGTGCGCCTTGCCCGGAGAAAAGAAGGGCGATTTTCTTCATTCGGATTAGCTACCCGCTTTATCGGAGCGCGCCAGCCGGGAATCGATAGTCCGGAACTAACGTGCCCACTCACACGCGTGAAAAAATTCCGCATAAAATGTTCTTGCCGTTTTCATTGGAAATCGTCAGCATCGGCGCATGAGCCAACACGTTCATAAAACAAGTCGGTCTCGTCACGCAGCCCGCCTCGCGGTTGTTGCCGTCCTCTCGCTCCTCGCAGCGGGTTCGGCGCAAGCGCAGTGGGCCGCCAAGCCAGCACCATTCCTGCCCCGCGCGGTCCTTGATCAAGCGGTCTCGGGTTCTGTGGTGCTTGGTCTCGTGTTCGAGAGTAACGGCCAGGTGAGAAACGCGCAGATCGTCCGCAGTAGCGGGATGGATGAACTGGATGAAATCGCGCGTAAGGGAGCCCTTCGGTGGCGCCTTAATCCGGCCTCGTTAACAGCATCTGACATGACGACCGGTCGTCAGCACATGATCAAGTTCTACCAGAATGCCCGGGTTTCGCGCCGCGTCGAGCCGATCACCGCATTCTGGAAGGAACTCTAAGCGCACTTCGCGCTCGGAGTTGCACGCACCGCGGCGACGCGCCCGCGGTGCGCGGGTTTCTCGGCTCAAGTTGCCGCAGCAAAACGCGCTGCGATGCGGAAAATGCGGGCGCCTTTCAGCGTCCTTCCCTTCGACTGTGCCACGAGGGTCGAAACCTTCGTCTGGGCTGTTAGCGAATTGGCATCCGGCGCCCTTGCTCTGGGAGCTTTCCACTCAGGCGGCTTCGAACGACCTGTTCATCTTTGTCGGCTGATGGCTACGGGAATTAAGGCAGCCCTTGGCTGTTGCGAGAGCAAGGGCAGGCTGATCAACATTCCATTGAGCTTCATGGGCGGTCGGCGTCATAGACCGGCTACAATAACGAAGGGCATTTGTGAAGCGCCGCGGGCGGCACAATTTGGCTTGCGCGGCAAACACGGGTCGCGAGCATAGGCGCACCTCTGCGTTGTATGGCCTTTAGGACCCGCGAAATCGAATCTCCTGATCCTGCGGCACGG
>JACCXA010000136.1 GCA_013697365.1 Chthoniobacterales bacterium | reverse complement strand
GAGTTCGCCTGTCAGCGTCAATTCCACCGCGAGCAGTTCCCGCTGTTCGGGTGAAGCTTGCGTCAGCGGGATACTGTCAGGTCTGGCTTTACCGCGGAAAACCTTCACCCACTGCTCACGCGCGAAGTATTCGCTGAAATCGCTCAGCGTTAGCCCCCGGATTTCCAGCCATTGCTCCGTCTCCTCCGCCGTGATGAGGTCGTATTGGTAACGGAAAGCAATGGACGCTTCCTCAAGCGCCGCTTCGTCCAGCTCCGCGTCAGTCTCGTGTGCCAGCCGATCTGCTTCGGCCCGCAGGAGGACCTCATTCCAAAACGGGTCCAGCTCGCCACGGAAATAGGCTGCATCGATAATATCCCGGACCGAATAACCTTTCGGTCCGGAAGTGAATACTATCCTGTCTTCCTTCTGCGCTGGCACAGTGCTCGCCATTGGGAGCTATCCGTCTAGCGACAATTTCCGGGGTTGTCGAGATAACCCTGCGCGTCTCCCGGGGTCCAATTCTGAAGTATCCGCTTTCCACACGTCAGTAGGGAATGCGGAAAGCAGCCTCGAAAGAGGAGATCAAAATCCCAAAAAGTGACGTTCCAAGGCTTACCCGGCCTGAGTCGCGGCGCGCCGGGCCCCTCGGGTTTCTGAAGGACGCGCGGCTGTCTGCACCCTAGTCCAGTTTTTCCCTGCGCTCTTGGTTTCCAGATTCAAATCCTTCTTCTCCGCGCAAATCTGCGTACCCTGCGCTTCGCATGAAGAAACACGACTTCGCCACGCGCGCGATTCACGCCGGCCAAACACCCGATCCCTCGACCGGCGCGATCATGACTCCGATCTACCAGACATCCACCTACGTCCAGGAAAGTCCGGGCCGGCACAAAGGCTACGATTACTCGCGATCGATCAACCCGACGCGGCTGGCCTACGAGCGCTGCGTTGCGGATTTGGAAAGCGGAACGCGCGGCTGGGCTTTTGCTTCGGGACTTGCGGCCATGGCGACCGCGCTGGACGTCCTCGACAGCGGCGCGCATGTGCTCGTGAGCGACGATCTTTACGGCGGCACTTTTCGCCTTTTCGAGAAGGTGCGCCGCCGCTCCGCGAATCTGGATTTCACCTTTATCGACATGAGCGATGCGACCGCAGTCGAGCGCGCAATGAAGCCGAATACCCGGATGGTTTGGGTGGAAACGCCGAGTAATCCGTTGCTCAAGCTGATCGATCTGGAAGCGGTCGCGAAGGTTGCGCGAGCCCACAACGCCCTCAGCGTTTCGGACAATACTTTCGCCAGTCCGTGGGCGCAAAGGCCGATCGAATTCGGCTTCGACATGGTCATTCACTCCGCAACCAAATATCTGAATGGCCATTCCGACATGGTCGGTGGCGTGGCGGTGGTGGGCGAGGACAAGGAGCTGGCGGATCAGATGCAGTTTCTGCAAAACGCCGTCGGCGCGATTGCTGGCCCGTTTGACAGCTTTCTCGCGATGCGCGGATTGAAGACGCTCGCCTTGCGCATGGAACGGCATTCCGAGAACGCGCTCGAAGTCGCGAATTGGCTGGCGACCGAAAAGAAGATCGCGCAAATCATGTATCCGGGTTTGGAAAAGCACCCGCAGCACGAGCTGGCGAAACGTCAGATGCGCGGCTTCGGCGGCATGGTTACGGTCGTGCTCGAGACCGACCTGGCTGGAACGCGCCGGTTCCTTGAGAACACGCACCTCTTCTCGTTAGCCGAGAGTTTGGGCGGCGTGGAAAGCCTGATCAATCACCCTGCCTTGATGACCCACGGCTCGATCCCTCCCGAAACACGCGCCTCATTAGGCATCACCGATTCGCTTGTCCGGCTTTCGGTCGGCGTCGAAGACCTCGCAGACCTTAAAGACGACCTGCGCACCGCGCTCGCCGCGATCTGACGGACAGCCGTCGGAGCACGCCGTCCCGGCTGTGCGGACATCGGGCGTCTCCCCTGATGTTTGCTCTGCAGGCGAGACGCCCGCAGTCCGCACAGGCAAGATGCCTGTGCTACTTTCCTCCCTTCATGGGCAACAGCTTCGGCCAACTCTTCCGCAGCACGACTTGGGGCGAATCCCACGGCGGCGGCGTTGGCGTCGTCATCGACGGCTGCCCTTCCCGTCTCGAACTGACCGAAGCCGACATCCAGCACGAACTCGACCGCCGTCGTCCCGGCCAAAGTGACATCGTCACGCCACGCGCCGAAGCCGACCGCTGCCAGATCCTGTCCGGCGTCTTCGAAGACCGCACGCTCGGCACGCCCATTTCCATTCTGGTCATGAACGCGGACTCGCGTCCCGAGGCCTCCGCGAAATGGAGCAAACCTTTCGTCCTTCTCATGCCGACTTCACCTACGAAGCCAAATATGGAATCCGAAACTGGCAGGGCGGCGGTCGCGCTTCTGCGCGTGAGACAATCGGCCGCGTCGCGGCTGGAGCCGTCGCAAAGAAGGTCCTGGTCGCACTTCAGCCTGCCTTCGAAGCGACCGCATACGTGACTCAGGTATATGATCTCGCCGCAACCGTTGATTCCACGACTGTCACGGGTGCGCAGGTGGAAGGGAATCCCGTGCGATGCCCGGACGCCGCCACGGCGGAAAAGATGATGGAAGCAATCAAGCGCGCGCGTTCGGAAGGCGACTCGTTAGGCGGAGTGATCGAGTGCGTGCTCCGCGGTGTCCCGCCGGGATGGGGCGAGCCGGTCTTCGACAAGCTCGAGGCAGATCTTGCGAAGGCGATGTTGAGCTTGCCGGCGACGAAAGGATTCGAGATTGGTTCCGGGTTCGCGGCGAGCGGAATGCGCGGCTCCGAACACAACGACGCCTTCGAAATGCGCGAGGGGAAAGTCCGAACCAAGACGAACCGCTCCGGCGGAGTGCAAGGTGGGATTAGCAACGGTGAGGACATCGTCTTCCGCGTCGCCTTCAAGCCGACGGCGACCATCTCGCGCGAACAACAAACCGTGACGGCCGCGGGCGAAGAAACCACTCTTGCGGCGCGTGGCCGTCATGACCCCTGCGTGCTGCCGCGAGCGGTGCCGATGGTCGAAGCGATGGCTGCGCTCGTTCTTTGCGACCACGCCTTGCGTCAGCGCGCGCTCAGATTGGAATCGTGAAACCGGAACTCATCGCCGGGTCGTCGCTTTGGCAGACCGTCTTCGTCTCGTTTGCCGCCGTCCTGATGCTCTTTCAGATTGCGCGGGGGTGGCGGCTCGGCTTGCCGCGGCAGCTCGTGCGCGTGGTCGCGATTGTGGCCGCTTACGCCAGTGCCTTCTTCGGCGGACAGGTACTGCTGCCTCTGCTGCGACCGTTCATCAAAGTGCCCGACTTCGTCATCTCCGCCCTCGGCGGCGTCCTTCTCGCGATGATCGTCTATTCGGTGATCAACACCGTCGGTACGATTCTTTTCAAGCGCACTGCCCAACAGGAATCGAGCGTCGTGCGGTTGATCTACGGCATCAGCGGCGCAACTCTCGGCCTCTTTTTTGGGCTTTTCTTTATCTGGCTCATGGTCGTCGGCATTCGCTCGCTGGGAGCGGTTGCCGAGGCGGAAGTCAACGCCCGTGTGCCGGGAAATCTACCGTTTCTCCAGGAGCGCAGGCTGCGTCCAGACGATCCAAGGCGCCGCAGCCAGACAAAAATTCCTGACCAAAACTCACTCACGGCCTCGCTCGCTCGGTTGAAAAAATCGATCGAGCTCGGCAGCGTCGGCGATGCGGTCAAACAAGCCGACGTGCTCCCGAGCGGCATTTACGAGACCCTCGGGAAGGTCGGTGAAGTCTTCGCAGAACCGCAGCGCGCCGCGCGTTTCACATCTTATCCCGGGGTGGCGGAATTAGCCGATCACCCGAAGATTTTGGCTCTGCGCGCCGACCCGGAAATAGCCAATATGATCCGAGAAGGAAGGCTTTTCGATTTGCTCCAGGACGACCGCTTGATTGAGGCCGCGAACGATCCGGACCTCGCGGCGCGGGTGAAAAGGTTTAATCTGCGGGAGGCCCTGGAACACGCAGCGCAGCCGTCGCTGTTAGAAGCGGAAACGCAATAGCTTGGCCGCGGATGGACACGGATTTCGCAGGTGAAGAAATGAGCCGAAGCGGTCAAAAGACGCATTCTTGAATTCGTGTTTCATCCGTGTCCATCCGTGGCCAAAGAAATTCCTCGATGAGATATGTGGCTACGATCGGACTCGAAGTTCACGTCCAACTCAAGACGCGCTCGAAGATGTTTTGCGGCTGCCCGGTCGAGTTCGGCGCGGCGGCGAATTCAAACACCTGCCC
>JACCXA010000134.1 GCA_013697365.1 Chthoniobacterales bacterium | reverse complement strand
GGCCCAGAAGGTCCGTCAGGCTTTGGATGCGAAGAGTTGATGGAAGATAGTTGATGGTTGATGGGGAAGGGATGAACGCCGGTTCGCGGCCCACCCCCAACCGACGGCCCTTAACCACTTTTCAGGACATCGAGGCAGCCCGTGGGCGGAACGAGGGTGCGGTCTACTATTCGCCCTGCCCACAATCCATCCCGCTGAGCGAGCTCACCGGGATGGAAATCTTCTGCAAACTAGACAATCTCCAGCGCACTGGAAGTTTCAAGGAACGCGGAGCCCGCAATGCCCTGGCGCAATTGACCCCGGAGCAACAGAAGCGCGGGGTCATCGCCGCTTCGGCGGGCAATCACGCGCAGGCGCTCGCATACCAGGGCAAGCTGCTCGGGGTTCCGGCGACTGTCGTGATGCCGAAGTTCGCACCGCTCATCAAGGTCAGTAATTGCCAGAAACTTGGCGCGACGGTGGTCATGCACGGCAACGATTTTGGCGAAGCCAAAGCCCATGCGCATGAGCTGGGAAAGGAACGCGGGCTTGCCTACATCGACGGCTACGACGATCCGGCGATCATCGCGGGCCAGGGCACGATGGGGCTGGAAATCATTGAGCAGGTGCCGAATGCGGATGCGGTCATCATTCCCGTAGGGGGAGGCGGGTTGCTCGCCGGGGTGGCCCTGGCGGTGAAGACGTTGCGACCGAAGACAAAAATCATCGCGGTGGAGGCGGAGAATGTGGCGAGCTTTTCCGCAGCGCTCCGGGCAGGACACCCCACCCGAATTTCGACGCAGGCGACCCTGGCTGACGGCCTCGCGATTCCTGAGGTGGGGGCGAACGCTTTCGAGATCGCGAAAGACCTGGTAGATCGCTGCATCATGGTGAGTGAAGAGCAGATCGCGGTTTCCATTCTGCGCATCGTCGAGCTCGAAAAAGGCGTAGTGGAAGGCTCGGCCGCGACTCCCCTCGCCGCCTGCCTCTCCGGCCAGCTTCCTGAACTGGCCAACAAGCGCGTTATCCTCCTTCTCTGCGGCGGCAATATCGACCCAAACGTTCTCAGCCGCGTCATCGAACGTGGCCTGGTGGCGGACGGGCGGCTTTGTCGGTTTACTGCAATGATCAGTGATCGGCCGGGCGGCCTCGCCGACCTCACGGCGCAGATCGCTTCCAGCGGAGCGAGCATCAAGCAAGTCGTGCACGACCGCGCCTTTGCGGGGTCCGATGTCTCGGCGGTCCATGTTCTTTGCACAGTGGAGACGCGGAATCACCAACATCTTGCGGAATTGCGCGAGCGCCTGAAGAGCCACGGCGTCGAGACGTTCGACTCGTAGGGCGGAAGCAAACACCGAACTCCAACATCCAACATCAAACATCGAAGTAAGAGGGAGCAGCGCACGCGGGATGCCTCTGCGTTCGATGTTCGATGTTCGATGTTCTCCCCTTCCTTGAATCTCCTGCCTCGCCTCGTAGTCTCCTGAATGCATAAGGCCGACGCGAATCTTCTCGAACAACCGGACGAAACTGAGGCTCGGAAAGTGTCGGAGACACCGCTTAACGACCGCTTTGATGCCTTCGCCCGCCGGCACATCGGACCGAACGCACCTGCCATCGCCGGGATGCTCGAGACCGTTGGCTTCGAGAGTATCGACGCCCTGATCGACAGTACCGTCCCTGCAAACATCCGCGTCAAACTACCGCTGGATTTGCCAGAACCGCTCGGCGAAGGCGACGCGCTAGCCGAGCTCCGCCGCATTTCGCGGCAGAACAAAGTGATGCGCTCCTTCATCGGCGCGGGCTATTCCGACTCGATCACGCCGCCCGTGATCCAGCGAAACATCCTGGAGAATCCAGGCTGGTACACCGCTTACACACCATATCAGGCGGAGATCGCGCAGGGGCGTCTCGAGGCGCTCATCAACTTCCAGACGATGGTGACCGATCTGACCGGTCTCGATATTGCCAATGCCTCCATGCTCGACGAGGCCACTGCGGCAGCTGAGGCGATGACACTCTGCGCGGCGGCCAAGGGCGTGAAGGTGGATGGGGCCACTTTTTTTGTCTCAGCGGAATGTCATCCGCAGACGATTGCCGTCGTGAAAACCCGCGCGGAGCCGCTCGGCATACACGTCATCGTGGGCGATCATAACCGTTTCGACTTCAGCGAAAAAGTTTTCGGCATTCTCCTGCAATATCCGGCGACGGGTGGCGGCGTTTACGACTACGCGGACTTCATTGCCAGGGGGCACGAGGCCGGCGCGCTCACGATTGTGGCGGCGGATATCCTGAGCCTCACGATGCTGCGTGCGCCGGGGGAGTTCGGTGCCGACGTTGCGGTAGGAAACACGCAACGCTTTGGCGTGCCGCTTGGCGCGGGCGGGCCGCACGCCGGTTACATGGCCACGCGCGACGCCTACAAGCGACACCTTCCGGGGCGGCTCGTGGGTGTTTCGCATGACGCCGCCGGGCGGCCGGGCTATCGCCTGGCGTTGCAGACGCGCGAGCAACACATCCGGCGGGACAAGGCGACCAGTAATATCTGCACTGCGCAGGTTCTTCTTGCGGTGATTGCCTCCATGTATGCGGTCTATCACGGACCGCGCGGTTTGAAGTCGATCGCAGAGCGAGTGCATCGCCTCACAAATCTTCTCGCGCAGGGTTTGCGGCGCCTGAAGCTGAACGTACCTGATGTGGCGTTCTTCGATACCATTAATATCGAGGTGGGGGCTGAGGGCGAGCTCGCCCTGCTCGAAGCGGCCCGTGCGGCAGGTTATAATTTCCGGGCTCTGGGCGAAAGCACAGTCGGGATTGCGCTCGATGAGACCGCGTCCGAAGCCGATCTCGTGCAGCTCTGGACAATCTTCAACGGCGGGAAGGCTCCCGGGTTCGACGCCGATGATTTGGCTAACGAGAGCTCACCCGCGCTCCGGCCCTTTGCTCGTACCTCGGCTTATCTGACGCATCCTGTCTTTAACACGCACCACACCGAAACCGAGATGTTGCGCTATCTTCGCCGCCTCGAGTCGCGCGATCTTTCGCTCACGCACTCGATGATTCCGCTCGGCTCTTGTACGATGAAGCTGAACGCGACCGCAGAGATGTTCCCCCTCTCCTGGCCGGAGTTCTCGAAGCTGCATCCATTCGCGCCGAAGGATCAGCTCGCCGGCAACAAGGAGATGTGCGACCAACTCGCCACCTGGTTGGCCGAGATTACCGGGTTTGCTGCGGTTTCACTGCAACCGAACGCGGGCTCGCAGGGAGAATACGCCGGGCTTTTGGCGATTCGCGCGTATCACCGCTCACGCGGCCAGGGCGCTCGCAAGATTTGCCTCATTCCGCAATCGGCGCACGGCACCAACCCGGCCAGCGCGGTCATGGCGGGATTTAAGGTCGTGCCTGTTGCTACGCTGAAAGATGGCGATATCGACCTGGCGGATCTCCGTGTTAAAGCCGATCAGCATGCGAACGATCTGGCGGCTTTGATGGTGACGTATCCCTCCACGCATGGCGTCTTCGAGCCGACAATTCGCGAAGTCTGCGAAATCGTTCATTCGCACGGCGGGGAGGTTTACATGGACGGCGCGAATATGAATGCGCAGGTCGGCCTTTGTCGCCCCGGCGATTTCGGTCCGGACGTCTGCCATTTGAATTTGCACAAGACCTTCTGCATCCCACATGGAGGCGGCGGGCCGGGTGTAGGGCCAATCGGGGTGGCGAAACATTTGGTGCCTTATCTCCCATCCCGCGCGGAGCTCAACGGCACTTCGAGCAGCGACGGCAAGGTTGGCCCCGTCTCGGCCGCGCCCTACGGTAGCGCCAGCATTTTAACCATCTCGTGGATGTACATCCGGATGATGGGCGCGGAAGGCCTGACGGAGGCGACGAAGGTCGCGATCCTAAACGCGAATTACATCGCCAAACGGCTCGATGGATTTTTCCCCGTGCTCTACAAAGGGCGGCATGGGCTGGTCGCGCACGAGTGCATTGTGGACCTGCGGCAGTTCAAGAACGCCGGGGTGGAGGTAGAAGACGCGGCCAAACGCTTGATGGATTATGGCTTCCACGCGCCCACGGTATCATTCCCGGTCGCGGGCACGATGATGATCGAGCCCACGGAGAGCGAGGCAAAGGCCGAGCTGGATCGATTCTGCGAGGCGATGATTTCCATTCATGGCGAGATCCAGGAAGTCGTGTCAGGCCAGGCAGACAAGCTGGACAACGTGCTGAAGAATGCGCCGCACACCGCGCAGCAAGTCACCGCGGATCAATGGGACCGGCCTTACTCGCGAGAGAAGGCGGCGTATCCGGCGAAGTGGACACGGGAAGCCAAGTTCTGGCCCGCGGTCGCGCGAATCGACAACGTCTACGGCGATCGGAATCTCTTTTGTTCCTGCGTACCGATGGATGGCCTGCCGGAGTAACGGAGCACGGCCGTCTCGGCTGTGCGGCGACCGGGCGTCTCGCCTGGTCCGAATGCTTCGGGCGGACAGGCTTCCGCATGTTCCGTAGATGCGCCAAACCGCGCTCTGCGTTTAAGTATTCTCGGAAGCTAGTTCCGGCGTGCCCGCAACCCGGGTCGGCACCATCCGGAGCCCAGTTCCCGTCGTCTCCTCGACCGCTTCTTCGCCGGCCTCGTGATATTCTGCATCGCCGTTCACTTGCCAGAGATCATACAGCTTCGTATCCGCAAGGATGTTCTCGACGCAGAGCATCGCGGTCATCATGGCGTGATCCTGGTTGTTATACTTGTGCATTCCGTTGCGACCCACCAGGTGCAGATTCGGGAACCGCGCGTCCAGTTCATCGCGGACCGTCGCGACATGTTTCGCGTAATCATCATCGTAGACCGGATACGCCTTTTTCTGCCGGACGACTGTCCCATCCATAACGTCGCCTTCTTTAGAGAGGCCGATCTGCATGAGCTCTTTTTTCGCCAGTTCGATGAGTTGCCCGTCTGTCGAATCCCAAAGGCCGTCGTGCTCAAAGCAGAAATACTCCAGGCCGTAACAGGCTTTGTCCGGGTCGGGCACCATCTCCGGCGACCAGGAACGAAAGTTCTGGATGCGCCCGACCTGCACGCTCGGATCGTGGATGTAGATCCAGTTGTCCTCGAAGGCATCGCGATTCTTCAGGATGAGCATGACAGTGAGAAAGTCGCGATACTTCAGGCTATTCGCGGCTTTCTTCGCTTCCTCGGAGACGCTGGGCTGCAATCCGTTGACCAGCTCACGCATCGGCGCGGAAGAAATGACATGCTCGGACGCAAGTGTGTGCTCATTCCCGTTCTGATCCTGAAAACGCAGGTTCCAGATGGAATTCTTCTCGTCGTAAGCGCAACCAACCACCTTGCTGCCCATGTGGATCTCGCCGCCGAGCTGCCTCGTCTTTTCCGCGCAGGCTTCCCACATCATGCCCGGGCCTTTACGCGGATACTTGAAGGAGTTGATCAGGCTCTTGATTACCTTGCTTTTGTCCTTCGGCTGCCTCTGCGGGAGGAGGGCGTTCTTGATCGCACTGCCTAACGACAAGCCCTTGATGCGCTGCGCGGCCCAGTCAGCCGAGATCTCTTTGCAGGGCATGCCCCAAACCTTCTCCGTATAGCTTTTGAAGAAGGTGTTGAAGAGCCGCTTGCCGAACTGGTTGCTGACCCAGTCTTCAAAGTTTGTTGGGTTCGCCACTGGGAAGAGGCGCGCCTTCATCCAGGAAAGAACACAGAGGGTCGACTTAAAGACGCCGAGCTTGGTCAGCGCCTCGAAAGCCTTCAGCGGATAGGCGAAGAACTTACCGCCATAGAAAATCCGGGAGGAGCGCGGGCGATTCAGCATGTCGTCCGGTAGAATCTCCTGCCAGAAATCGTTCACCTCTTTCGACTTCGAGAAGAAGCGATGTCCGCCGATGTCGAAATGAAAGCCCTTGTAGGTCGCTGTCCGCGAAATCCCGCCGACGTAGACCGGATCGGCCTCCAAAACGGTGACGTCGACGTTGTTCTTAGAGAGCAGGTAGGCGGCGGTTAATCCAGCCGGCCCGGCCCCAATGATAGCTACGTTTGTTTTCATGATTCGTTAAGCAACCCAGTCTCCCCGCGTAAAATTCCAGATCCACCATCCCTGCAAGCTGAGTCCTGCCGCGCAGAGCAGCGCGACTGCCGCCATCCCAAATGCCCGGACGGCGGGCGGCAGCGGGCGAAACTGGGCCAAAAAGTGCAAAAGCGCCAGCACGATTAACGCATGCGCACAGAACTGATATCGCAGCATGCTTTCCATCTGGACGGACGCCACGCCGCTCACGGCGATGAAATAGGTGACGACCGCGGCGAAATAGAGGCCGATCCGATGCTGCCAGCCTGTTCGGCGGCGCAGGGCGGGAATCAATTCGCAGAGGGCCACGAGGACAAAGCAGAGCGCGCCGGCCGTCATGGTCATCTGGCTCCACTGCGTGGGGTCATTCATCGGCGGAACCAGCCAGCGGTAACTTTCCGGTTTGAAGACCGCGAGGTAATCGGGCTCAATCGCCCAGCCGGCTTCCTGGGTGAGCATGTAAAGATCCCAACGCCCCCAGCGGAACAGGCAGTAAAGGAAAAACCCGAAAGTCCCCAAGCTGGCGGCAGCGACCAGGGCCACCGCTCCCGCGTAGTTCCCAACCCATCGCCGGACATCTCGCAAGCGCTCCCAACCCCCTTCGAAGATCGCGCGCACAAAAGGAAACACCGCGCAGGGCAAACCGACAATTCGCGTTGCCGACATCACGATGCCGTGCCCGACCGCCAGGACCTTCGCCGTTCGCCCGCTCGCCGTCGTCCAATAGATAAATCCCAGCAGTGCCATCAAAAAAAGAGACTCCGAGTAACCGGCCACCAGAAAGAAGGCCGTCGGATGCGCGACAACGGCGAAACCGCCAAAGAATTGCAGCAATGGCGCCACGCCCCACCGATCGCAGAAGAGAAAAAAGTAACTCCAAAAGCCCCAGGCGGCCGTTTGCGCCGTGACGAGGAGCGCATCATAGGTGCTGAAGCCGAACCAATGACGCAACGCGCCGGCGATGGCCGGATAAGCTGGGAAAAAAGCCACGTTCGACACCTCCATCAGCTTTCGGTCGATCGGCGGCAGGATCGTGTCATAGCCCCGGTCAATGATGTTTGCGAACCAGTAGCTATCGTGCTGAATCAGCGTGTTGTAGCGATACGAGAGCGGTCCTTCGGGCGCGATGAGTTCCACGGCGAGAAACACCTGAACCAGCATCACAATCAAGCCAAGGGCGACAGCTCGGAGAGGATGGAGTTTGCGATTCATAGAAACGGCCTGCGCGGAGCTTGCCGGAGTGTCGCGCGACACCCACCGAGGAGCGCCGTCGCTCCGATCCGGCTGTGCAGACGGGAAACGCATAAGTTGCTGGAGCTGGACGCCGGTTTCCATTTCAGAAGCCATTTTGGACGGGAGGATTGGAGGTTTATTCGCCCGGAGGGTAGCGGGGAGGAAACATCGAACATCGAACATCGAACATCGAACGGGGAGGGAGGGATTAG
>JACCXA010000200.1 GCA_013697365.1 Chthoniobacterales bacterium | reverse complement strand
ACATGGGATTGTGGGGCTAGACCGGGTGCGAATATTCGCGTGAAAGTTCCTGCACTGTCCGGCCAAGCCGTGCACGCGTTTCAGGAGTCAACTGCTCACCGGGATGGAGCGCGGCGAGGCAGACATTGTCTTGCATGACGAAAGTAAAGGTGGCGTTCGTGCAGGAGCGCGTCATGGCACGAAGCTCTCCCACCTGAGTTTCTTCGAGGTGATTCTTCATCCGTTGCAACATCGAGGGCGCCAGAGCGCAGAGCCCATCGGCCTGCAACTCCTCCGGAAGATTTCCTGCCAGACTGAGGCCGTCGCAAAACATGATTCCGCAGGCCCTTAGTCCCGCCATCTCGGAGACGCGGGAGACGACGGCTTTTGCGTCGACGTCGTCATCAGTGTCGAAAAGCTCTTGCAAGCCTGTCCGCTTTCCAGGTTGGGAGTTTTCGTCGAGCGGATGAAGGACAAATGGCGCCGCGATTGGCCGCGACACTGCCACTTCCAGTTCTGGTGCTTGCACCCCGGCTTTGAAGCTCGGTGCTGGCTTCGGCTCCGCCATTGCGGGAATGACGACCGCTTCCACCATTGGCTTGGTGAGAGGCGCGCTCGTCATATTGAAGCGCTTCGCGTCCTCCTCGGCTTTTGCTGAAAAAGGCGTGACGAAGTTCACACCGACTTCTTGGTCCGTCTGATCCTCCCGCATTCGCAGCGAAGCGACGGGAAGATTTTTTAAGACGTCCTGCAACGGCAACACGACGGGGGCAGCAATGTCCTTCGCGGTAAAGAGAGAGCGATATTGTTCTGGCAGAGCAGTGGCGAAGTCTTCCGGCCTGACGCTGACCCGTCCAGAAGCCAGCTGTGGTTCGACCAGGGAGAACGGCAGTTCGATGCGGGTATCCTCGGGAACGTTGCTGATGTCGGCGGTCAATTGGAAAGGCGGCAACGCGTGAAGAATGGGCTTGAGAGGAAGCGAAATTTTCACCCCATTCGACGTCCCGTCTCCTTTGCTTGCGTCATGCAACGCGCCGTGAGTGGAGACCGCTTTAGTCTCCAGACCGAAACTTTCCTTCGTCAGCCACGGCTCAGCTTTGGGGGTAGAATCCTCATCTGGCGCTGCAATTTGGAAAGGAATCCGCGTCGGCGCAGTTGCCGTGGGTAAACTGGTCGGCACGGACGTCCCGTTTGAGGTTGGAATACTCTCTGCGGCGGGGGCGTCCGTTCCTATCGGTGAAAGCTTGAATGGAATTCTTGTTGGAGCTGCGGCCGGAGCTGGCGTCGATTCAGGAGTTGAAACGGGCGACTCCGGCCCGTCCTGCTTCGGGTTGGGATGGGCTGGGAATTGAATCGGAAAACGCGCGACGGGCGCGGCGGGCATTTCAAAGGCAGCCGGCTCAGGCTCCGCTGCGGCAAAGCTATCGGCAGTTGCCGGTTCCACGCGCACAGGGGGGAAGTCCCCTGTCTCAAAGGTCTCGGTCGTCGTGCCAAAGCGCTCGTTGTCTTCGAGCGTCACTTTCAGGAATGGTGTTTCGAACTGCGGGACGGACTGGTCACGATACTGATCGCTCCGCAGCTGTAGGTTCGTGAACTGCTCGAGCACCTTCGCAAACGGAAGTCGCACCTGTGCGCTGTCCGAAGCTTCCACCGGACGAAGAAAAATCTCCGGAACCTGCCGATAGATTGTTGCGATCGAAACGCTCGGCTTGCCGTTCGACATCCCGCGTTCCAGCTCGGCGGCTTTCAATAGGACACGGCGGCTCGCATCATCCGCGCTCAGCTCCTTGACCCAGCCAGCGGGCATTTGCGGCACAATGTCGCCCAGCTCCAGTGAAACCACGCGCTCGACCTTCGGTTCCAACGCCAGCGCAAGGGCAGGGGGGAAATCAGGCGTCCGCGGCGGTGATATCGGAGAGCTGAAGGCCACGGTGCGTGCGGCCGCAGGCGCAGAAGCTGCGCCGTTGGTCGCGCTGGAGGAAGGAGAAGAGTTCGCGTTGACGTGGAAAGGGTCCTGCGCGGTCGCGAGCCGGCTGGCGCTCGGCAGAACCGTCTTGCTAAGGCGATCACTGCTAGGCTTTTCGGCGACGAGCGCGGGCTTGGCTATTACCTCGCGAAGCGCTGGCTGCTTCGGCTTGCGTTTGAAAAAATGGAGAAACGGAATCGTCATCGTCTAGTGGTCCTCAGCGGTAACGCGCCAGATTTCTTCCAGCGTCGTCAGGCCTTCGAGCGCCTTGTCGATTCCGACCATGCGCAAAGTTTTCATCCCCTCGGTGACCGCCTGATTTTTTACCACCGCGGCGGATGCGCGTTTGATGATCAAGCGCCGGATCGTTTCGCTGACTGGGAGAGCTTCAATCAAGGCCAGCCGCCCGAGATAACCGCGGCCCTTACAGCGATCACATCCGGCGCCCTGATAGAAGACCGAGCCCTCCGTATGCTCGATTCCCAGGCGCTCGAAGACTTCGGGTTCCGGCACAAATTCTTCGCGGCAGTTCGTGCAGATCCGGCGCACGAGCCGCTGCGCGCAGGCCATGATGACCGAACTGGAAATCAGGAATGGCTCGATTCCCATGTCGTCGAGGCGCGTGATCGCACCCGCGGCGTCGTTCGTATGCAGCGTGCTCAAGACTTGGTGGC
>JACCXA010000115.1 GCA_013697365.1 Chthoniobacterales bacterium | reverse complement strand
ACAGGGCACCTACGCGGCCAACGAAGGCATTTCGATCCAAGCCATTATCCAGGCGATCGCCGCGGGTGGTCGCCGCCGGTAGGCGGCTTAAACTTCCGGGGGCACCCGCGCGATAGAACCGCGGTCTGTCGCCTAACAAATTCCAATCGGGTTAATGATTGCGAGGCGCGCACCCAACTCGCGCACTCTCGCTTCAAAATCGGAAGTGCCGCCTGGACCATCGCCTGTCCCCTTTTCGTCCCACACGAGAAGAGTGTGAAGTTTTCCGCCCTCAGCGGCTTGCTGACGCACAGTTTCGATTATCAGAAGATTGACGCGGGCGTAGATGGAAAGATCACCGGACTCTGTGGCGGGAGGTTCGGGTAACACGTTCACTTCCGACTTCTCGCACAGCTTGTGAAAGCGCCGTAGCCAGTCGCTCCCCGCGTGCTGCACCGAATCGCGCACAAAGTCACCCACTGCTTGCGCGAGAAACAACCGAAGACTCGCTCCGCGTCGCAAACATTCCTCTCCGAAAAGGATATCAGCACCACACGCTCCCCCGCAGATCGCCAGATCCTCACCGCCGACATCCCAGTTATCAAGCTGCAGCGCAATCAGACTCCGAACCGGTTCCTCTTTGGAGGCAGGAAATCGCGGGTTCGCGCGGTCCGGCGCATCGATCATGTGTCCACTGCAAACGACAACTTTGTCAAAGCTCATAAGAGGAGGCCGCGTCCACCCGCTATCGGGCCGAATCCGCTGTCATCGCTACTGCTTTCTTCTGCCATTACAAGCGAGCGGCTATGGGCGGGCAAGAACACGTCCAGAGCCTTCGCGAGGAGACACGCCTGGGCCCGCAATCCAGCACCCACCCACCGCAATTTCCAAATCCGAAATACAGAAGATGAAAGCTTCACCTCCCCTCCGTCGGCTCGTTTCGATCTCAGCGTGTTTGATTTTGGCTGCCACACCTCTCGGGCTCGGACAGGGCACGAGCGACAAAACGTTGGAAAAACGTGAGGCCGATTTGGAGCGACAACGGCTGGACCTGGAGAAAAAGACGCTCGACCTACAGCGCAAAGAGCTGGAGCTGGAGAAGGCCCGGCAACAGCTGCAAGAACAGCAGAGCGGTCGCTCTCTTAGCATGAATCTCTCAGGCGATGTCCTCTTCGATTACGACAAAGCCACGCTAAAGCCCGAGGCGGAAGCAGCGCTGAAGAAGGTGGGGGTGGTCCTTTCGCAGTTCCCCGAAAGCATGGTGACAGTGGAAGGCTACACCGACGCGAAGGGGGGCAAGTCGGTCAACGTGCCGCTTTCGCGCGAGCGGGCCACGGCCGTGAAAGATTGGCTGGTCAAAAACGGCAATGTCCCGGCCGCCAGCATTATCGGCAAAGGTTTCGGCGAGGAAAATCCGGTGGCGCCGAATACCAATTCCGATGGCAGCGATAATCCCGGCGGTCGCGCGTTAAACCGGCGCGTTTCCATCATTGTCGAGAAGCCGGCTTCGGCAACCCCGGCGATGTCGCCTTAGCTTGCGCGCGCGGGCCTTGCCTAACAGGCTAATTCGGCGTTGCCTGGAGGCGCGGCGAGCGAGATTCGCCTTGCCAGCCCCGCGATGTTGCACTCAACTTGCGGCGACTGGCGCTAGTCGCCGGTTCGTCGTCGCCGGTCCCTCGCAGCCGCGCCGAGGCAGGAGTGTTTCGGGTGGTTACCGCCAGCCGGAAGTTGCGACAAAAACGATGACACGGCGAAGCGGTTCACTCCCCCTTTCGCTGCCTTTGGAGCTTGATCTAAACTGCAACCACAAATTCGTGTAAACGGCCGGATTCGCGCGCGCGATGTCCGGGTCATCATGGGTGCTTCGGGCGAGCAGCTCGGCGTCATGAAATTGTCCGATGCGATCCGCAAAGCGCAGACTCTCGGGCTGGATCTTGTGGAGGTAGCGCCGACCGCCAACCCACCGGTCTGCAAAATCGTCGATTTCGGAAAGTTCCGTTACGACATTTCCAAGCAGGAGAAGGAGAAAAAATCCTCGGGGACGAAGCTAAAGGAGATCAAATTCCGGGTGAACATCGACAGCCATGATTACACGACAAAGCTTCGTCATGGGGAAGCGTTCCTCGATAAAGGAAACAAGGTGCGGGTGCAGCTTCAGTTCCGAGGCCGGGAGATGGCGCACCAGGAATTCGGGATGCAGTTGATGTATAAAGTGCGCGACGATCTTAACGGGATGTCGCAAGTCGAGATGGAGCCCAAGATGGCGGGCCGCAATATCACGATGACTCTCTCGCCCCTGCCGCAGGCTCGTCGGAAGCGCCGCTTCTCGGTGGAAGCCGACGACGCGGAAGCTGAGGCTGAGAACGAGAAGGATAACGGCTCCGAGAGCGACGACGAGTCTTAACGGGACGGGCAATCGGCGTAGAGCGCCCGGCGTGTCGCAGCTACACCGCTGGTGTTGCGACAACCTCACCCTGTCGGAGTGGGAGAGCCGGGATATTATCCGGGACGGATTCGGCGATGACTTCGTTGACCCGCGAAATGCTCAGAGCCCGACCGTTGCTTTCATCGATTTCGATCACAGCTCCACAAAGCCGCACCTCGCCTTTGGCGACAGGAAAAGGGGCCGGGAGATTCGAGATGAATCGATGGACGATCGGATCGATCGCCCGGCCGAGAATCGACTGAGCCGGCCCGCACATTCCCGCGTCGCAGAGGAACGCGGTGCCACCAGCAAAGATTTGCTCATCCGCGGTCTGCACATGCGTGTGGGTGCCTATCACCGCGGAAACTCTTCCATCAAGGAAACGGCCGATCGCGATCTTCTCACTCGTCGTCTCTCCGTGGGCATCCACGAAAATAACCCGCGTTTCTTCGCGCATCCGTTCCACGGCCGCGTCGAGCGCCTCGAATGGATTCTCCAGGATCGGTTGCATGAACGTGCGCGCCTGCACGCTGATTACCCCAACTTTGCCCTTAGCCGTTTCCAGCACGATCGAGCCACCGCCGGGCGCGCCGTTCGGGTAGTTAAGTGGTCGCAGCAAACGCGGCTCCGTTGCGATGAAAGGGATGATGTCTTTCTGATCCCAAATGTGGTCCCCGGTCGTGATCACGGAGACGCCGGCGCGCAGAAGGTCGATGGTAATCCTGGGCGTTATGCCTCGGCCGCCGGCTGCGTTCTCGCCATTCACAACCGTGAAATCGACCGCGTGCTGACGTTTCAGCTCGGACAGGCGCGCGACCACGGCGCTCCGTCCTGGTTCGCCGACGATGTCGCCCAGGAAGAGAATCGTCAGCATGCGCGGAACATCGTGGTAAATACTTCCAAGTCCATATCGTGATCCTTCCTTGCCCGATCTACCGCAGGACCATCGCTTCCCTGGCCCTGGGGTTCTGTCTTATGGGAAGCACGCTGCGCGGGGCGGAAAACATCAGTCCGCTCGGGCAAACGCCGGATTGGCCGGCGCTGGAAATGTTTCAGGAGACGATGACGCGCGACGAGTTTGTCGCGGCGCTCCAGAACGTCTACGCGCCGCGCGGCGTGGCGGCTGACTTGATTCAGATCGAGGCGGAGACGGTGCGTTTCCTGATCGACCGCGAGGGAGGGAAGTGGTTCACGTTGCGTTTTGCGCCTAACGAGCAATCACACACGCGGGTCGTGACCCCATGTAAGCGCGTCGTCCCATCATTCCCAGTTATTAAAGGGCGCGAATTGGAAGGCCTGAAGATCGCACTCGATCCCGGGCATATCGGCGGAAAATGGGCGCAAATGGAAGAGCGCTGGTTCCAGGTCGGCGATAGCCAGCCGATCCAGGAAGGCGACATGACGTTGCTCGTCGCGAAGCTGGTCGCGCCGAAGCTGCGCCGGCTGGGCGCGACCGTTTCACTAGTGCGAAGTCAGAATGTGCCGGTGACGACGAAACGCCCGGATGATCTTCGTGAAGTAGCAAAAGCGATCCTGCGGCGAGCGGGTGTGGAGCAGCCGCGCGACGACTTCGCGGGGCCGGACGACCAAGAGAAGGACAAGACGGTTCGCTGGCAGAGCGAAATCCTATTCTACCGAAACAGCGAGATCCGGGAGCGAGCCCGGATTGTGAACGAGGAGATGAAACCTGATCTTGTCCTTTGTCTTCATTTCAACGCCGAAAGTTGGGACGATCCTAAATCGCCGCGCCTGATCGATCGCAATCACCTGCATATGCTGGTCAACGGCTCCTATCTTCCGCCGGAGCTGGCGTTCGACGACGTCCGGTTTGAAATGCTGCGGCGGCTCCTCAGTCGAACACATGAGGATGAATTACCGCTGGCCGAAAAGTCCGCTTTGGCGCTGACCCGGCGGACGCAATTGCCGCCTTACGAATACACCACGGAGAACGTCACCG
>JACCXA010000059.1 GCA_013697365.1 Chthoniobacterales bacterium | reverse complement strand
GTCCATGTCACGGTGGCGCCTTCTTCCACTTCCGCATTTAGTCCAGAGATGCGGCGCTTCGGCCGTCCAGTATAAGCTGGCGGAGCGAAGGCGAGTTCCGCCCGCAAGACCTGCGGCGGCGCCGTCGTCGGCGCCGGCGTCGCTCCGATTATCTGATCGACTGGGAGCGGAGTGAATGCGGTGTTTGAAGTTGAGCCGCTTCGTCGCGATCGCTGCCAGCTGAAGACTGCGGCGAACAAGACCGACGCAACCGCCAGCCAGAGTAGCGGTCTGCGCAGCAAAGTTCCCGGCGGATGCGCGAACGAGTCATCTGTGCCGGGATCCCCGAGGTTGCGGGCGGCTGTGTCTGCGCGCTGGCGTTGCAGGCGCTCCACCACGTTCAAGCTGTCCGGCGAGCGCAACCAAAGCGCGCTGCTTTCCTCCAGCTCGGGAAACGACCGATCGAGATGACGCGCGATCCGCGCTGCATCCAGTTTCCAGGGGCGTGAAGTCGCAAGGCCCAAGGCGAAGGCCGCTACAAAACAAAGCGCGCCGATCGGCAGCAGAAAATGCTGGTGGAAACAAAGTGTCGCCAAGATTGCGGCCGCTCCGGTAAACGCGGCCGCCAGCAAAGCATCGCGGGCGGTGATCCGGTTTCGCCAGAGGCGCGCAATCTTTTCGAGCCGTTGTCGATTCATTGCGACATTCCCGCCAGCGCTGGCTTTGCTGTTCTCTCGGTCGGGGTCGGAGCGACGGAAACCCTCAACGCCCCGCGGAGGCTCAGCACCCGTTCCAGGACGAAAAGCGCGGCGCACGCCCACCAGAGCAGATTGTGCAGGTCAACAATCTCGGGCGCACGCGCGAGCCGCCGCTCCGGCGTTGTTTCGCTCATGCGCGACTCAGCCGGCCGCGTCTGGCTCGGATCCACCAGACGCAGGTCGTGGAGCGGCTCGGCCGGATCAGCGGCAAGAAGAGAATCAATCGCCGCGGGAAGTGCGCTGCTCTGGGGCAGATCATTCCACTCTGGATCGAAACGGCTGAAGAAACGCCAGACACGTCCGCGCCCATGCTGCGCAACCGTCAGCAGCGGCTTTCCCCACCCGTCAGTCCAGACCGGCACCGCGCCCGCGGCATCCGGAGGGATCCGGCGGTTAAGAGAAATCTCATTGCTAAAAATGTCAGCGCCCGGTGCAGCGATCCCCGCGGCAAACCAGCTTGGCGACGATGAAACTGCGCCCGTATCCCCTGCCTCGGAAAGCAGGTCCGAACCGCGCTCGCTCACTTGCTGGAGAATTTCTGGCGGCGCGGGCTGATCACTGAGCCAGAAAATCCAGTCTGCGCGCATCGCATCGGTAGGCACCGCGCTGCGTCCCGCAATTTCTCCCAGGGCTCGGGCGGCGGCTTCGACGTAGCGCGCATCTTCTGCCCGGTCCGCGCTGTGCAGGACGGCAACCCGCAGAGGCTGCGGTCGCGAGGACGCAACCCACGGTTGATTGGGTGCTTCACCGTTGGGACGAATCAGCCTGCCGGAAAAATCCTCCGTTGCATTCTGTTTAATTTCGAGCGCCCAAGGCTTGAACAGCGCCGGGAGCGCAGTCTTTCCTCCTTGCGCGGCGACGGAACTCCAGGCTCGGCTCGTGTGGTCTCGGCTGGTCGAGCCAATCAGGATATCGAGAGATCGCGCCGGATCGACCGCTTCGGGTTTGAGCGAGACTGATTCAATCCATGACCTCTCCAACGACTCGTTAGGCAATGGCAGCGTGATCCACTCCACTTTGCTATGCTCCATCGTCGGACGTTCGCCGCGCAACGATCGCACCTGGTCTGTTGCAAAGACGGCGATGGTGGAACCGGCCGGCAAGCGCGCGTCCGCTTCCCGCAGGAGCGACCAAAGATCGGTTGGCGTCACATCTCCCGAACCTGATCGGGTCGGCGGTGCCGTCTGGAGAAATCCTGATTCCAGTCGGCGCGTTTCAAAGCCGGCTGCCTTGTAGTCGCGCCATTGTTTCAACGCCTCCCCTGAGAGGACGACGTTTGGCTCGAGCAATACCCAGCGCTGCGCTGCCTCGGTCGGCTCCTTCTTCCAAACCGCTCGCGCGAGCAGCAGGACCAGGAAGGTGAACAACGAAAGCCGCACCAGCAAAAGAAGCCGTTCGCGCCACCGCAGCCTGGTCAGCCTTCGGACAGTCGGGCCGGTGAAGAAGCGCAACGTTCCAATCCGCACCGTCTTCGCGGGAGGGCGCCACAGATGGAGGAGCGCCGGGATGGCCAGCGTGGCGAGACCAGCAAGGGCCAGGGGAGAGAGAAGTTGCAACATTCCGCGAGGCTCCCACTAGCGGCGCATCCGCTGCAACAGGTAGACGCGAAGCGCGCGATCCAGCGGTTCGTCGGTTCGGAATTGGAAGTAATCGAAGCGTTTGCCTTCCCAACCGCGCCGCCATTGTTCGAGTGCAATCTCGAGGTTCTCGAGCCACATCTCGCGCGCCGCGGATGCGTCGGTTTCGAGAACAGCGCCGGTCTCCCACTCTTCGAAACGGACGGGACCCCGGTAGGGGAATTCAAGTTCGTCGCGGCCGAGCAAATGCAAAAAAAGGACTTCATGCTGGCCGAAGCGGAGAGGCGCGAGCGCGTCCCGGATTTCATCTCCGCGCTCATGGCCATCCGTCAGGACGATCGTCAGTTCGCGTGTCGTGCCGCTTGGGGCCGGGACCGAGTTGGATCTGGTCGCAACGGCGGCGCCCAGCTCGCGCGGATTGCCCGGCCAGCTCCCTCGCGCTTCCAGATTTTCAAGCGCATGCACGATGCGTTCGAACGGCTGACGGCGTTGACCGGGCTGCACTGAAACGACGCGACCATCGGAGATCGCATGCAGGCCCACGGGGTCGCCTTGCCTCTGCGCGAGATAAGCAAAAGCGGCGGCGAGCACACAAGCGCAGTCGAATTTGCGGATGCCTTCGCCCGTGCCGGTCGTGTCTTCGTGTCGCATCGATTCCGTCGCATCCAGGATAATGCGCAGAGTCACCGCCGTTTGAATCTCGCTTTCCCGCAGGTAATACCGATCCGAACGCGCATAGAGTTTCCAATCGATGTGCCGCGGCTCATCGCCCGGCTGGTAGGCGCGATACTGACTGAACTCACGGGACAACCCCGGTTGCCGGCTCGCCTGAATTCCCGGCAGGACGCCCGCGACAATCTGTAGCGCAGCCAGGCGCAATCCGCGTGTCGCAGTCAGCAACCGCGGGTCAAGGACACGCGCCGCGGGAGCCGCTCTCATCGGAGGAGCGGACTTTTCGGCTCCGGAACGAGGCGGAATAATTCGCGCGCAACATCATCGGGCTGGATGCGCTCTGTCTCTGCTTCGAAATTCAAGAGGATGCGATGGCGCAACACGGGCGCGGCCAGCGCGCGCAAGTCATCCAGAGTGACCGCGAATCGTCCGGTCAGCAGGGCACGCGCTTTCGCGGAAAGAATAAGCGCCTGTCCGGCACGCGGTCCGGCGCCCCAGCGAACCCATTTTGCAATGTAAGGCCGCGAACGATCCCGCGTCGCGCGGACCAGTCGATTCACATATCCGAGCAAGTCGTCGTTGATCACCACTTGTCGCGCGAGACCCTGGAGTTGGAGAATCTGTTCCTTCGTCAGGACTGGTTGCACCTCGGCCGCCCGGCTGCCCGTGGTGCTCGCGAGCATTGAAAGCTCATCAGCCTCCTCCGGGTAACCGATGCTCAAGTAGAGCATGAAACGATCGAGCTGCGCTTCCGGAAGCGGGTAGGTGCCGGATTGTTCAATCGGGTTCTGCGTCGCGAGAACAAAGAAGGGCTGCTCCAGCGTGTACGTCTTCCCGCCGTAAGTGACCGAGCCTTCCTGCATCGCTTCGAGCAGCGCCGCCTGCGTCTTCGGCGGGGTCCGGTTGATCTCATCAGCCAAAATGATCTGGCCGAAAATTGGCCCCGGATTGAACTGAAAGAAGCGTTTTCCAGTAGCGTGATCCTCTTCCAGCACCTCCGTCCCTATGATATCCGATGGCATCAAATCCGGCGTGAATTGGATGCGATGGAAGGTGAGCTGGACCGCTTGGGCCAGCGTGCGGATAAGCAGCGTCTTGCCCAGGCCGGGGAGCCCTTCCAGCAGACAGTGGCCGCCCGCGAGAAACGCTGTCAGAAGTTCTTCGACAACGCCCTGCTGCCCGATGATGACCTTGCCAATCTCCGCACGGAGATGTGCGATTTTCGAAACCAGACGCTGAATTTCTTCTTCAGGAGCAGAGGTCACAAAGCGAGCCGCGCCCATTTTCACTTCAGCATATCCTGCTCGTTTCCGCAGCCACAAGGTTGCACTAACGTTTATTCCTCAGGTGAGGCGAGGATCTCAGCGAGGCGCGCCTGCAAATCCTGTGGGAGACGATCAAGCCAGGTGGCATCGACCAATCCTACCGAAATGAGATCGCGCAGATGTACTCTGTCTTTGTCGCGGAAGGCAGATAGTTTCATGGCCACCAAAGCCTCCAGGGTGACGAGACGGAATTCGCCGGCGTCCTCAGCCTGCTCGACATCGGCGTTGGCGTGGGGTTGATCCGGGCGCGTCTTCTCGCCGGCAAACACGATGTGCACGGCATCGGCGACTTTCGCCCCGGCGTGATCGAGGAAAACATCCAGAACCCCCGCCCGACCCAGGGATGCGACTCGGCGATGCCGAAAGCCCGCGCTTTCCAAAGCCGTTGTGGCAGCAGGCAGATCGCCGCGCCGGAGCAATAAATCAACGTCTCGCGTATTGCGCACAGCTGCTTCGTCCACGCGCGAAACCCATGCGGCGACAGCATTCCCGCCGACGACGGCATACGGGACGCCGGCTGTTTTCAGGGCACTGGCGGCGCGCAAGAGCCGGCCACGCACTTTCTCGACCGCGTCGCTCATTCGCTGCCACGAAACCGGCTGGAAAGTGCTGAGCATAAAACGCGACGCTGCGATGCCCAAACGATAGCGGGCTCTCTGACGTTCACGAATGTTTTTGAGCCGCCCGTTACGAACCGGTGCAGGTTCCCAGGTTCTACGCCGTCATCGCATACATCACGACATTGACCCCGAACTTCGTGTTGTCTTCGGCGAGAAACCGTTTGTTCCGGAAGTCGTAGTCCCATTCGCACCCGTAATCCTTGTTGCTGTAGAGCACCGCGATGCGGCCATCAATCTCGATCACTTTCAAATAGTCGTGCACGAGATCGTCACCCCAGCCGTTCAACTCAAAGGAAGTCGTCGGCGGGCCTTTTTCGAAGTGGAAGAAGGACGCGTAGAGCGCATGGTCATTCGGAATTTTCTTCAGCGCGGCCGGCCCGAAGATCTGCTCCATCTGCGCCTCGAACGACTTGGCGAACAAACCATCGATGTCGTGATTGCAGTCATCGACAAAGACGAAACCCCCTCGCTTGACGTAAGCCTCGAAGTTCTCGCGTTCGCGGTCGGTGAATTGCACCAGCTTGTGCCCGCTCAAGTAGCAGAAGGAAGCGCCGAAGAGTTCTTCGCTTGCGAGAGGCACTACGGCTTCGCGCGGAGCCACCGAAAGCGTCGTATAGGCGACAAGGGAATCGAGCAGGTTCGATGGCATCCGCTGGTCGACAATGTCCCAATCGCCGGACTCGTATTGCAGCCGGGTGAAGATGAAATCGGCGGAAGGCATGAATCCCGGCGCCGCTCCTAAGGTTCCTGCTAGACCGCGTCGGACAAGCTCGAGAAGGTGAAGTCCCGCACCACCATGGGCGGGATCATGTTCCCATTTACGCGCACCGGTTTGCCCAGCGCCTCGAGGTTGTTCAGGAAAATAACCGGGCTCTCGTTGAAACGGAAATTCTTGATCGCGTATTTCACTTCGCCGTTCTCGACGTAAAACGTGCCGTCACGCGTCAGGCCTGTGTAGAGTAACGTCTGCGGATCGACCGGCCGGATGTACCACATGCGCGTGACCAGCACGCCGCGTTTCACGCTCTTAATCAATTCGTCGAGGCTGGCGGTGCCGCCATCCATCAGAATCCCGGATTGGCCTTCGAAGGCTGCGACTGCGCGGTTGCCGGGTCCGCCACCGAATCCCCCGCCCACTGGCGGCGGAGCCTTGTCTTCATCAAGTCCCTTTTTGCGCGCCCAGAATCGCGAGTAAGCCAGGTTCACAACTTTCCCGTCTTTCAGCCAGTCGACGGCGCGGCGAGGCCGGCCATCACCGGCCCAGCGTCCCCCCGGCGCGTCCGGATTCATCGGGTCCGAATAGATATGCACCCGCTCATCGACAAGCTTTTCCCCGAGACGCGTCTCGCCACCCGGTTTGCTCATGAAGCTGCGGCCTTCGTCGGCCTGTCGCGCGTTCAGCGAGCTAATCATGTTGCTGATCAAATCAACCGACGCCGCGGGCTCGAGGATGACGGTATACTTCCCGGGCTCGATCGCCCGCGTCTCACGGGAACGCGCCGCCTTCTCGCAAGCGATGGCCGAGACGGCGCCGGTGTCGAGTTTTTTGGCGTCGTTGAAATCCGCGATCCCGTAGCCTGAACCTTTCTGATCCGGGGTGCGGACTGTGACCGAAAAATCGATTCCTGAAGTGCGATGATAACCCTTCAGTTCGTGGCTGTGCGCGACTGCGCTGAAGCCCGCGTCGTCCTGGATAAATCCCGCCGCCTCCAGCTTCTTATCCTTGCACATCTTGATGCTGGCCGCGGCGCCGCGCGCGCGAAACGCGGGGTCTATGCTCGCGGTGGCATCGAAAAAAGAGACCGGCTTGAGATACTCCTGCGGCCCGAGAAATTCGACATACTCCGCGTTCTCCGGCGCGAGTTGCGCCAGCTCTTCGGAGCGGCGCACCACCTTTTCGAGCGACGCATCATCAAACTCGTTGATCGTCGCGCCCGCCGTCTTCTTCCCGAAGCTCGATTGCACTTCGAGGCTGAGGACTTCAGTCGCGCCGCTGGTTGACACCGCATTGCGGGCAAATCGGAGATTGCCCGATCGGCCGCCGGTCAAGGTCGCTTCACATTCGTCGGCCTTCGAAAAGCCGAGAACTTTCGTCAGGACTGCCTGCGCTTCGGATTCGCTTAGTTGAGCCATAAATTTATCTTTTCCCCGTGTCTTAGATTTTCCGAGCGGTGTTGATCACGTTGACCTTGTCAAAACGCGTCGTAGCCGAGCCGTGTGAAACCGCGCTGACCTGCGACGGCTGCCCTTTGCCGTCAAAGAACGAGCCGCCGAGCGAGTAGTCGCTTTCGTCGCAGACCGCGACGCACGAATTCCAGAACTCCTGCGTGTTGGATTGATAAGCGACATCGCGCAGCATGCCGACGATCTCGCCGTTCTTGATCTCGTAGAAAAGCTGGCCGCCGAACTGGAAGTTGTAGCGTTGCTGGTCGATCGAGAACGAACCCGCGCCGACGATGTAAATTCCCTTCTCGACGTCCTTGATCATCTTCTCCGGCGTGAGCGGCTCCTTCCCCGGCTCGAGCGAAATGTTCGGCATTCGTTGAAATTGCACGCTGCTCCAGTTGTCCGCGTAGGAGCAACCGTCGCTCTCCTTCTGGTCCATGATGTGCGCCTGGTCGCGCGTCTTCTGGTAGTTGACCAGAATGCCGTCCTTGATGATGTCCCACTTTTTCGTCGGGACACCTTCATCGTCATAACCGACCGCGCCTAACGAGCCCGGCTGCGTCTTGTCCGCCACAATCGTGACCTGCGGGCTGCCATACTTAAAGTTGCCGCTCTTACACTTGTCCAGGGTGGCGAAGGAAGTGCCGGCGTAGTTGGCTTCATAAC
>JACCXA010000010.1 GCA_013697365.1 Chthoniobacterales bacterium | reverse complement strand
GTTGAGGTGCTTGTGCCGGAGGAAACGATGAGCGCGGAGAACCCGGGCAGGTTGTAGCGCGTCGCCGTGTACCCGACGTCCCCGATGTGAAAATGACCCGCCAGGAGCATGTCGACCTGACAGGCTGCGAGAGTTTTGATCGCGAGCCGCGAACGTCCCACCACTTTGCCGTGCGCCCCCGCCGGCAGATCGAAAGGGTGATGCGTGACCACGATCCGGGTTTGGTCGCCCTGCACGGCACGGAAGCTTTCGCGCAGCTTTCGGAGTTGACCCAAGTTAATGCGGCCATCTTTCCAAGTTAGAGCGCGGGCCGTGTTCACACCTGCGACCGCGATCTCTGCATCGGAGAAGAACGGCTGGAGATCGTCGCAGATGTAGCGCCGATAACTGTCCAGGCTGCGCACGAAACGGAGGAAAAGATTTCGCAACGGCACGTCGTGGTTCCCCGGCACTACAATCTTCGGGAAGGGAATCTTATCGAGAAAATCGCGTGCCTGGATGTACTCCACCGTGCGCGCGCGCTGCGTAAAATCGCCTGAGATCGCGACCACGTCAGGCTTGGTTTCGTGGATGAAAGCGAGGAGTGGGTCGAGAATCGGCGGGAAGATTCGCCCAAAGTGTAGATCGGAAAGATGGATCAGCGTCCGCATCTAGCGCGCGTCACCGCTTGCGGTCATGACACGCAATGCGCCCGGCCGGATGCGATAATTCAGGGGTGTTTCCATTTGCGTGATTTCGCCATCGATCGCCACCAGCACGCTCCGCTTCTGCATTTCGATGGTAGCTCCTTCCACGCAAAATGATTCGAAATCCTTCGCTTCCTCCACCTTGCCCACGAGCGCGGAAAAAGCGAGCCGGAGCATGGCGAGTCGTCCTGCGCGGGGCGTCAAATACAAGCCGAGTCTGGCAGCGTCAAGACATGTTCGGCCCCCCAGGTCGAACCCTTTCATCTCATACTCGTTGTTCCCGACAAAGAGGAACGCGGTCGTGCGTGCGAGCTGTTTGCCACCGAGAGCAATTTTTAGATCGAGCAGCGGGAAGCGCTTCAAGGCCTGGAGCACCGCCAGCGAAAACGCGACCCACTTGCCGCGCGCCTGATCTTCCTGCTGCGCTTCACGGCTGGCGACGATGTGTGGGTAAAGCCCCAGACTGGAGTTGTTGATGAAAATCCGGCCGTTCACTTCCCCCACATCAACGTTGATTGCGCGCCCGTGCACGATCGTCGCGACAGCTCCCGGGAGATCGAGCGGAAGGCCGAGATCTTTCGCAAAGTGGTTCAGCGTGCCGAGGGGCAAAAGCCCAGCGTCTTGTTGCTACCCGCTAGCACGGCAGCCACTCCGCTGATAGTCCCATCACCGCCGCCCGCCACGATGATCGGATCGGCGCTCGTGAGCGCTTCCCGTGCGAGAGCGGCGAGATCTTCGTTTTCATCCGGCTGAACGATCCGGATCTGAGTACCTTGCGCAGCGAAAAGCTTGGCGAGCTGCGCTTCGCTGCCTTCTTCGTTATCAGCGGGAGCGCCTACCGCCCGATTCAGGATCACGATCATCCATGGGGAATCGCGCCTGCGAGCTTCTGTGATTCTGCTCGGTGGTGAGGCAGCGCGAGAAAGAAACCTAACCTCGACTCGGCACGAACGGCTGGTGCCGGATGTCTTCGGCCGCCGCAGCATAAACGGCGTCTTCCGCGATGTTCGTGGCGTGATCGCCCACCCGCTCGAGGTGGCGCGCGATGAACATGAGATTCAGGTAGCCACGCAGTTGCTCGGGATCCTGCGCCATCCGTTCGATCAAACGCCGGCTGGCATTCGTGTTCATTTCGTCGAGCACCCTGTCCCGCGCTTTCAAGGCTCTCGCCAGCTCCACGTCTTCGCGGATGTATGCTTCCATGCTGTCTTTGAACATGGACATGGCATGGCTGAACATCGACTCGATGAAATCGCTTTCGGGCAGCGCGGAATGACGGTTCAACTTGCGGCCTTTGCGCGCGATATTCACGGCCTGGTCCGCCATGCGTTCCAAGTTCGAGCTGAGTTTCATCGCCGAAACCACACGCCGCAGATCGGAAGCGACGGGTTGAAATCGCAGCAGCAAGTCGACGCCATCGCGGTCGACCTGGATCTCGAGTTGATCGATCTCCTCGTCGTCTGCAATCGCCGTAACGCAAAGTTCATCATCGCGCTGAAGCAATCCGGCCACCGCGCGTTCCAGGCTGCGCTCCGTCAGGCTCGACATCATGAGGACGTTGTTGCGCAGTGAAGCGAGCGCTTCGTCGAAAGTTCCGAGGATGTGGCTTTGAGCAATCATCGTCAGCTGAAAATCAACCGAACCGCCCGGTGATGTAGTCTTCGGTTTGTTTTTGTGCCGGGTTGGAAAAGATTTTGCGCGTATCGGCAAATTCGATCAGCCGGCCGAGATAGAAAAACGCGGTGTGGTCGGAAACACGTCCGGCTTGTTGCATATTGTGCGTCACGATCACGATCGTGTACTTCGTTCGCAATTCATGAATGAGTCCCTCGACCTTCGCGGTGGCGATCGGATCGAGCGCGGAGCAGGGCTCGTCCATGAGGATGATCTCCGGTTCCACCGCGAGAGCCCGCGCGATGCAGAGCCGCTGTTGTTGCCCACCCGACAAACCGTAGCCGCTGACGTGGAGCCGATCTTTCACTTCGTCCCAAAGCGCGGCGGCCCGGAGACTTTTTTCGACCGCTTCATCGATCCGGGACCGTTTTGTGATCCCGGCGATGCGCAGGCCATAGGCGATGTTGTCGTAGATTGATTTGGGAAACGGATTCGACTTTTGAAACACCATTCCTACGCGGCGACGCAGATCGACTACGTCCAGGCCGGGCGCGTTAATGTCCGTCCCCATGATTCGAATGAAGCCGCGCTTGATTTGGGCGCCATCGACCAAATCGTTCATGCGATTCAGACAGCGGAGCAGGGTGGTCTTTCCGCAACCGGATGGCCCAATGAACGCGGTCACGGCGCGGGGCGGGATGTGGAGGCTGACGTCGTGCAAAACGTGGTTCGTCCCGTAGGCAAAATCCAGATCGCTGATCTCGATCATTGTCTCCGCAGCGGTCGCTTCAGGGGCGGGGACAGTTCTGTTCACTGGATTGGAAACGGTTTGCGGCATCTCAATTAAGCTCACCATGATAAGCGGTTCCTGGTTCGTTCTCTCAATACGATCGACGTCAGCGCGATCACCATGACCAGGGCGAGGAAGACGAAGGCCGCGCCATACTGGACGCGTTCCGTGTATTCGTTCTGCGGGATTTTCGAACTAACGACATAAATGTGATACGGGAGGGCCATGACCCCTTGAAAGACGAAATCGCCCACGTGGCGGACATTCCACGGCATCTCATCGCGCATGGCATACGCCGCGGTGAACATGATCGGCGCGGTCTCCCCGGCCACGCGCGCGATGCCGAGAATCGATGACGTGAGAATTCCCGGCAGCGCATAAGGCAGGACGTTTTTGCGAATGGTCTGCCACTTCGTCGCGCCCAGAGCGAGCGAGCCTTCCCGCAGCCCCTGCGGGACGGCGCGGAGCGACTCTTCGCTGGCGGTGATGATCGCCGGCAAAATCATGAGGCCGAGGGTAAACCAGCCAGCGAGGAGCGAAACGTTCCACCCGAAAAAAATGACGAAAAGGCCGAAACCGAAAAGTCCGAAGACAATCGAGGGGACGCCCGCGAGATTCAGGATCGCGATGCGCACCAGCCGGATCCAGCGATTGTTGCGACTGTATTCACTGAGGTAGATCGCGCTGCTGATTCCGATGAGGAGCGCCAGGACCATGGACCCGATGACGAGCAATGCTGTGCCAACGATGCAGGGCCAGATGCCGCCGGCGGAATACGCGACGGTCGCCGGCTCGACGGCAGCTTGAGGATGCGCGGCCTGCCATTCGCGGAATTGCCGATCGCTTAACGTCAGCTTCTTACCTTCATAGTCGAAAACGTAGAGGGTCTGCGGCGGCTCGGTCAGGAACGGGACGTTGATAAACGGCGGGCTGCTGGTGAAGACGGTCCGGCTGCCTTTGATGCCGATGTCGAGAAAGATGTAGGTGGCGCAGGCGAGCACGAAATAGGTGGCGAGCCGGAAGACCCAGAAAAGCACGCGTTCCACGATGCGCGTACGGCGAGCATGCGTTGAAGCGGAATAGGTCATATACGTCGTATAGGTCCTATCAGCCGATGCTCATCCGGTAACGCGCGACAAACTTTTGGGCGAGGTAGTTGATCCCGAGGGTGATGGTGAAGAGGACCAGCCCGACCATGAAGAGCGCGCGGTAATGGATGCTGCCGCGAACCACTTCTCCCATCTCCTGTGCGATGATCCCCGTCATGGTATGGACCGGTTGGAAGAACGCGCCCAGGCCTTCCGTGAAATCGGGGATCGCGATGCGATTGCCGGCGCAGAGCAGCACCACCATCGTTTCGCCGATCACGCGACCGAGCCCAAGGAGAATGGCCGAGACAATGCCGGAAAGCGAGGCTGGCACAAGCACGCGAGCGATCGTTTGCAGGCGATTCGCTCCCAAAGCGTAGGAGGCCTCTTTGAATCCGCGCGGCACGTTGCGCAGGGCATCTTCGGACAAAGTGAAAATGGTGGGTACGGCCATGAGCGCGAGCAGGCAGCCCGCGGTGAAAACGTTAAGCCGTTCGCTCAGAGGGAAGAATGGCACCCAGCTGAAAAATTGCATTTCGGAAATCGCCCGCACCGCCTGCCCGACGACCGCAATGCCAAAGAATCCGAGCACGACCGATGGAATTGCCGAGGTGAATTCGATGTATGGCTTGATGAACCGCTTCTCCTCGCGCGTCGCAATCTCGCTTACGTAAACCGCGGAAGCGACGCCGAGTGGCACCGCGAAAGCCAGGGCGACCACTGAAACCATGATCGAGCCCACGAGCAGCGGCCGGATGCCATACCAATCCTGCCAAAAGCTGGCTGTGATCCAGTCGTGGCCGAAGAGGAATGAGCTGATCGAGCGATACCACGGCAGTGGCACGTCGGGCGACCATGTCCGCAGCTTTTCATCCGCAGCGGGGAGATCAGCCAGGTAACCCTGCGCGCGCGTTTTCCACTGCTCAAACGCCTTTTGCAGCGCGGGATCACTGAAGGCAGGCGCAGCAGCCATCAACCCGGTGATCTGCTCCGACATTGTCGCGGAAATGGTCCCGAAAGTTTCGCCTCCTGCGCGCAAGCCGGCCAGCACGGCTTCACGGTTCAGAGGTTGCGCGACCGCGGCTTCGCCTTCGACAGGCTCACCAGTCGCTTCCTGCGGGGGCGCAGTCGTGGTCGCCTCGACACCGGACAAGACTTGTTCCTTCAAAGCCACCGCCTGATCCGTCAGGTCGGAGACGAGCCCATTG
>JACCXA010000005.1 GCA_013697365.1 Chthoniobacterales bacterium | reverse complement strand
GGGTGAGGTCCCTCGCCGTCTGCGCGGCTCGGGATGACAGCGATGGGGCGCGCGGCGGCTAGAAGATTTTGGCGACGTTCTGCTTCTTCACGAGATCTTGACGCGACTTTCAAGTCTGCGGCCTTGGCGAGCGTGCGCAGAATTTCTTCCTGCACCCCATCGGCGAAGAAGGCGTTCGCTTGCTTCGCGGAGAGATGTTGGAACGGCAGGACGGCGATCGATTTACCGGGAAGGCGCTGTGCGTGGCCGTTCCGGCTCTGACGGCGAACTCGGGACGCACCAGTTAAAAAACGAACAAGCCGAGGGCGCAGACGCCGAGGAGGACGAAGAGTGCGATTAGCTTCCGGCCAAAGCGACGCGTGCGCAGCTTGCCCGTTTCGACATCTTTCCGAACGCTTTATCTTCTGAGGTTAGCTCAAAAGCCCAGGAGAGGACAAGCGCGAGGGGGAAGCCGGAGCATCGCAAGCAGGACAACGGTGGTCGTGATCGCGGGCGATAAATGGAGCGCGGGCACGATGGTCGCCACGACTTGCACGAGCAGCCAGCCACAACGCAATACGCCGCGGCCCCGCGATAGACATGCCTCCGCCGGAGCTCAGCGAGGAGTTCCGCGAGTTCACCCCGCCGCCTACCGCAGAGGAAGTTTCAGTGCAGGGGAGGCTGACGTTTCGTGCCGTCGTGAATCGAATCTGGCGTCTCACTTGGGCGAGCACATTCCGGTTTCAATGACGCGGTGTTCGGCTAGCATTCCGCCGCATGTTTTCTCCGCGTTACGTCAAGCACAGCAAGCTCCTCCTTCGGCATGCGCAGAAGTATCTCCGCTACAAACAGGATGTGCTCCCAGACTCCGAGCGCGCGGAGATCGAGGCGGGCGTCGCCTCGCTCGGGACTGCATTGCGGGAGAAACGGGGCGACCAGATCAAAGCCGAAGCGGAAGCGCTCGACAGCAAACTGCACATGTTGACGCCCGTGACGTGGGAAGCCCATTGGCGGGAGAATTGCGAAGTGATTCTTGTCGCCATTATCGTCGCGGTCGGCATCCGTTCCTACTTCCTCCAGCCCTTCAAAATTCCCACCGGTTCCATGCAGCCGACCTTGAATGGCATCATCGGTCATCCCATGACCGAGCCTTCTCCCAATATTGTCCAACAAGTGGCGGAGTTCGTTCTCCGGGGTCGCAATTACATCAACGTCGTTTCGAAGGAGGACGATCGCGTGGAGCAAATCGTGCCGCAGAAGTACGCTTTCTTCTTCACCTTCTCGCGCATCATCTGTCAGCGGCAAAGATTCCTCGTCTACGTCCCGCCTGATACGCTTCGGCAGGACTTCAAGGTTGTGCCCGGGAATCGTTATCGTCGCGGCGATGTGATAGCGCGAGGCGCGGTCGATACCGGCGACCAGGTCTTCGTCGATAAATTCAGCTACAATTTCGTCAAGCCACACCGCGGCGATGTCTTCGTTTTCAAGACGAACGGCGTTTCATTGATCCAAGCCGACCCGGAGACGGGCGCGCCGTATTACATCAAACGGCTGGCAGGATTGCCCGGCGACCAGATGCAGATTCGGCCGCCGCAGCTCTACATCGGCGGGCTGCCGCCGGAAGGTCGCGGGTTTAACCTGGTCATGAGCGCGCAGGATGGCTATCGCGGCTACGCGAACGGCCCCGCCAGAGCAGCGGATGGACGCGAATATCTGGGCGATCCGAATATGATGTTTACGGTGCCGGAGGGCCGCTACTTCGCCATGGGCGACAACAGCTACAACAGTTACGACAGCCGCTATTGGGGCCCGGTCGCGGAGGAGAACCTCGTCGGGCGTGGGCTTTTCGTCTACTGGCCATTCGTCCCGCACTGGGGCTTGATTCGTTAGGCTGGCAATGCTCTCGAGCGTGCCCCGGGTGTATCCGTTGCTCGGGTTATGCGCCGGTTACCTGCTCGTGCTCTTCTTCAACCCGGTACGCCTCGCGCTCCGGGATGGCTTCCGGTGCATCATTCGCTACAAACGCATCTGGCTCACCTTTGTCCTGCTCGGCTTCGCGTATTCAGTCTTTCAATTTGCCACCTTCACGCCGCTGCAACAGGCCTCCGATCTCGACTTGAACCAGGTCGCAGACGTGCGCAGCTGGACCTGGCCGCAGCTCTCGGAAGTCTGGCGCGAGACACCTCTGCCGGCGCTGGAAGGCGTGGCGGGGATTTTCGATAACGCGACGACGACCTATCCGCTTTCGGTCGTCGCCGCCATCATGCTCCTGCTGAACTGGCGGGGATTGCACGGCGCCCTGCTGCGTGCCTTGCGCGAGCGCTTCAAGGCCTGGGGCTACCTGATCTATCTCGTGCTCGTTCTGAGCGCTCTCGCCTCACTCTTCAAACCGGTCGTTTTCTGGCGCTTGCCCGCCTGGGGGACGGTCCTGCCGGTCGCCGGTCTGCTGAAGATCTCCGCGGGCGTCGACGCCGCCGCATTCATCTTCGAGTATCTCTTCGGCGTTTACGTCCAGGTTTACCTCATCACGGTCTGCCTCGCCTGGATCAAAGGCCTCAGCTTCACGGAGCAAGGGTTGTTCAAATTCGCCGTGCGCCGTTTCAGCTACGTCTTGAAATGGGCGGGCGTCGTCGTGTTGGCAGGAACGCTGCTCGTCCGGCTGCCGCTGTTGCTCGCCTACTTCATCGATCTGCCGGGCGTGCTCGATTATCAGCCCGTCGAGCGTTACCTGATGAGCACGCTCCTCGTCCTCTTTTGCTCGGTGCAAATCTCTCTCACTTTGCATAACGAAAGCCTCCGCGCCGCGATTTGCGCGCACTGGCAGTTCATCCAGCGAAATGCGTTGAGGCTTGGCTGGTTCCTGCTCATCGCCGCGCTCCACTTTTTCCTGCTCACGGCGTGCGATGCAATAGTGCGCGGCGCGGCGGCCGATCGCGTGGCCGGTATTATTCTTTGGAAAGGCCTTTACGTCTGCGCTCGCGGACTTGTCACCGGTTGGCTCCTGGCTTCCTGGGTTTGCCTGTTCCGGCAATGCGAGACGGGACGGATCAACCAGGAGGCGTGGATCAAATACTAGATTGATTCCGAGCCGTCATTATTCTTGTTCCCTTGGACGCAGCTAAGATCACCCGGCAGAGCAAATCCAATCTCGCGCTCGCCTTCGTCTCGTTAGGGCGGGAGCGGCGGGCCGACATCACGACCTTCTATGCTTTCTGCCGTGTCATTGATGACATCGCCGACTCGGCCGAATTGGAGACCGCGCAGAAGGCCAGCGGACTGAATGCGTGGCGAAATTGGTTAAGGGCTCCGTCGGCGAATGAAAATCCCCTCGTGGAGGACGTGCGGGCCCTGATCGCCAAATACCGCCTCACACCGGAAATGCTGGAGGAAATCATTGCGGGCGTGGAAATGGACCTCAGCATCTCGCGGTACGCGACCTTCGATGATTTGCGCGTCTACTGCTACCGGGTCGCGAGCGCAGTTGGTTTGGTCAGCATCGAGATCTTCGGTTATCGCAACCCGCGGTGTCGCGACTACGCAATCGAACTCGGTCTCGCTCTGCAGACGACGAACATCATCCGCGACGTCGGCACAGACATGCGTCTTGGGCGAATTTACCTGCCGCAGGAGGAGATGGCGCGGTTCGCTTATTCCGAAGCCGAATTGCTACGGGCAGAACGGAACGAGGCATTCATGTCTCTCATGCAATTTCAAACCGATCGAGCCCGTGACTTTTTCAAGAAGGCGGCTGCACTGCTTCCTCCAGAGGATCGCCGGCCAATGGTGGCCGCGGCGATTATGGGTTCAATCTACCGGGCACTCTTAGGACGAATCGAAAGGGATGGCTTCCGAGTCTTCGAGAAGGAATATCGCCTGAATCGCCTCCAGAAGGCAGCGCATGTAGCCCTGCGGCTCCTCGGGTCACGGTAAGTGAATAGCGCTTTGCTCGTTGCGTCTACTCAGGGGAAGTTGAGCCAAAGCCAACCGAGTCTCTCTCGGAGGCCGATTCAAACTCGATAGAACCAAACTTATGAAAATGAAATCTTTTGTAGCTGTGGCTTTGACCGTCGTGAGCGGCCTGGCCTTGAACTCATGTGAAACCGCTACTGGCACCGGTGCGCTGGTCGGGGCCGGAACCGGCGCGCTCATCGGCGGCGCCGTCAGCGGTGGTGGACATCATGGCTACGGTCGCCATCGCGGTGATGCGAGCGGCGCGCTGGCGGGAGCCGCCATCGGAGCAGGCGCGGGAGCCCTCATCGGAGCTGCGATCGATGCGGACGAACGTGGCTACTACGAAGGGCACCAAGCCGATTATTATCCCTACGGACGCCGGGTGGGACGGGGCCTTATCCGCAGCCCGTATCCTCCAAACGCGGTCGTCGACGTGCGTGGGATTCCACGGGGCGCGCTGGTGCGCGACCCAGCTTCCGGTCGTCCTTTCCGTAAGCCGTAACGCCTCTTTTTTGATTTGAAGCGGGTTGGTTCGGCGCTGGTCGGATCAACCCGCTTTCTTTTGCAGCGCGTCGACCAAACGCTGCGCCTCGTCCGTCATTTTCACCAGCTCGGGCCACTCGCGATGATAATTCTCGCCCGGCAGTTTACGCGTTGCGTCGAAGCCCATGTGCGAGCCGATATTCTGCGCGCTCGGCGCGTGATCGAGTGAATCGCTCGGATTCCGAATGATGGTGCTGTCGCGCGCCGGATCGGTATTCGCGCAAAGGCGGAACAGGACTTCGCTCGTATTGTGCACATCGCAATCTTCATCCACGACGATGATGTATTTGCTGAACATCATTTGCCCCATTCCCCAGAGGCCGTGCATGACCTTGAAGGCTTGATACGGGTACTGCTTCCGGATGCTGACGAAGACGAGATTATGAAACACGC
>JACCXA010000294.1 GCA_013697365.1 Chthoniobacterales bacterium | reverse complement strand
CGCCTGGTCGGAGGGGTGGGTTGACGCGCGACCGCTCGAATTCTGTTCGAACTCGGCGCAACTGGAGCACACCAGGAGCAACGCGGCAGCCGTCGCGGCGCGAATTAGATTCCCCGGAGCCGTCCCGTTGGATGTGAACGGGGTAAGTCCCGGATTTGCCATGGAATCTTGAGGCCTTTGGGTTGCGAGCATCGAAGTGCTAGAGCAACAGCGGTGCCAGCTCGAGTGTGTTGTCCGAGCGGAGGGAGGGATGAGAGATCGAGCGTCCTCGGGTCGAACATCGAGCGCTGAACATCGAACATCGAACATCGAACATCGAACATCGAACGCTCGAAGGTGGAAGAGCCCGGTGAGGGAGGGATTCGAACCCTCGGTAGCCTTTTGGACTACGGCGCTTTAGCAAAGCGCTGCTTTCGACCACTCAGCCACCTCACCAACTTGGTTGCGGGAATATGGGGTCGAGCGCATGCTCGTCAACACGCGCTCCTTTACCATGCCTGCGAGCCCAACGAATCATCGCTCGCCGCAGCCCTGGCTGGCTTGCCTTCTCCTCGTTCTCTTCCCTCTGGCCGCTGCTGGTTGCGCTCAGAAGATTCGCGCCAAGCCGGAGATTGCGACGCTGCCTGCTGCGGTTGGGGAGATCGCGATTGTGAACCTGGCGCAACGCTTTGTCCTCATCGATGTGCAGCGCGCAAGACTTTTGCCAGCGATTGGCGCGGAGTTAAAAGCTGAGGATGCCACCGGCATGGAAAGCGCCCGGCTTAAAGTCACTCCGGAACGCAGACATCCATTCATTACCGCAGATATCGTGAGCGGAACGCCAGCGCGTGGGGAAAAGGTCTACCGATGATCACTCCAGTCGAAGCTCTTCGCAGAATTCTGGCGGGCGTCCAGCCGCGTCCTTCTCGTGAGATTCCGTTGCTGGAAGCAGTGGATCAGTTCGCGGCCGAGGATCTATTTGCACGCATCCCGGTGCCGCCGTTCGACAACTCTGCGATGGACGGATATGCCGTCGTCGCTTCGTCGTGTGCCGCCGGGCAGCACTTGCGAATTGTGGGCGAGCAACCAGCCGGGATCGATCGCGGGCTGTCAATCCGCGCGGGGGAAGCGCTGCGCATCTTCACAGGCGCGCCGCTGCCCAGAGGAGCTGATGCGGTCATCATGCAGGAAGATACCACTGTCGAAGGCAGCGACCTCTTGCCGAAGACCGCGCCAGTGGCGGGCGAGTTTGTGCGTCGCCGCGGCGCTGATGTTGCCGAAGGGCAAAAGGTGCTCGCGGAGGGGGACAGAATCAGCGTCCAGAGGATTGCCCTGCTCGCCTCGCAAGGCCTCAGGTCCGTGTCCGTCGGGGGCGAAGTCAACGCCTCGCTCATCTCCACAGGTGACGAACTGGCCGAGCCGGGCGCAGCGCTTTTGCCGGGACAGATCTATGATTCGAATTCGGTTTTCCTTGAGGCGCTTCTCCGGAAATCAGCTGTGCACACAGTCCGGCTGACCCACTGCGCGGATAATAGCGACGAAATCGAGGCGGCGCTCAAGGCTGCATCGGCGAGCGACCTGATCATCCTGACCGGCGGCGTCTCGGTGGGTGCGCATGATCTCGTGAAAGCCGCGCTTTCAGCCATCGGCGCGACGCTGGATCTCTGGCGGATAGCGGTAAAACCGGGGAAACCATTTTTGTTCGGCCACCTCGGATCGGCCGCGATCTTCGGTTTACCCGGGAATCCCGTGTCCGCCTTCGTGACTTTTCTACTCTTCGTCAGGCCTGCGCTTCTGAAGATGAGGGGAGCGAACGAGAGTGCGCGGCGGCTGCCGGAAGTGTCCGCGCGATTAAGCGAGGAGATTCGCAACGATGGACCGCGACCTCATTATATCCGCGGCCTGCTGCGGGATAGCACGTTTGAGTCTGTAGGTTTACAGGAGTCGCACGCACTCTTCGGGCTCAGTCGGTCAAACGCCTTGTTGCTGGTCGGCCCGGATGAAGTGATTGCGGCAGGCGCCAGCGTAAGAGTGCTGACTTTAGGCTGACTTCTCCCGCCTCCGGCGTTTGACACACCTGACCCCGCTTCTAGTCTTAACGCGTTGAACACGGCGACACTCAGCGCTCGAGCGCCTGCCCAATCCGATAGCCTACGCGCCGACGCGGTCCGTTTGTCGCACATCATCATGGAGATGCAGCGCTGCTTTGTGCTGCACCTGTGCAAAGAACTAGCGCCGGGGAATGTCTCGTTTCCTCAATTTTTCCTTCTCGCCGCCCTCGATCACAAAGAGGTCCTGACCATGTCTGCGATCGCGCAGAAGATGGGACACACGACGGCGGCGGCGAGTGGATTGGTGGCGCGGCTGGAGAACCTTGGTTATGTCGTGCGGGCGAGCGCCCGTGAAGATCGGCGCAAGGTCATGGTCTGCATCACGGAAAAGGGCTCCGCGCTGGTTCGCCGAATTCGTGAAGAGATGGTGGGCAATATCATGAAAATCATGGCTCACCTGAGTCCCAGCGAGCAGAAGGCTTGGTTGCAGATCTACACGAAGATCTACGACTACTGCCAAACCAAGTAGCGTTCCTCCTCGTTTGTCTGCCGCCGCCCCGACGAAAGCGTCTCGATACTGGATCAGCCGCATCCCACCGACGGGAAGGGCCTTGCGGTTTGTTTTGTTCATCCCGAACGTAATGAGTTGTCGGACTGCGGCTTACGACCTTCTTTTTCTTACGGCACGGCGCCTGCATGTGAACCCGAAACCTTGTGGACTATGCCGCGCGAGCGGCTAACATCCCGTCCGTCCGTAACCCCGCTCGTCTCTCCATGCGAAAGTCTTTCCGTTCCGCCAGCCTATTTGCGTTCGCCTTTGCCACGGGGTCGCTCACTTCGTTGCTCGCAGGACCGGACAACCTTGAACTGCGGAACGGGGGCGTCCCTCGTTTTACTCTGGAAGAGGCGGTTCTGACTGCCCTGCAGCGCAATCCTGATATTCAACGCGCACGCCAGGATATCGAGCGCACGAAAGGCGTTTTCCTCGAACTCCGGGCTGACGCTTTCCCGCGCGTGGATGGTACAAGCAATTTCAGTCAAACCGATCCGCATCTCGAGAATTTCACGGGCGATGGTGGCAGCGGCGGCGGTCTCGACAGCGGCTTCGAGACGACTATCCGCGACTACAACTTCCGTCTCCAGGCGACGCAGGTCATTTTTGCCGGAGGCCGTGTGGTCTCGCAGATCCGTTCCGGGCAATTTCAGCGCGACGCCAGTTATTTCGCCTTTCGTGAGACGATTGATACCGTCATCGCAACGGTGCGGCAGCAATTCTACCAGATCCTTTTGAATCGCGCGTTGATCGGCGTGCAAGAGGAGTCGGTGAATCTTTTGCAGAGCCAGTTGCAGGATCAGCAGAACCGCTTCGAAGCCGGCACGGTCCCCCGTTTCAACGTCCTCCAGGCGCAGGTGGCGTTGTCAAATCAGCAACCAGATCTGATCAGTGCGCGCAATAATTACCGGATCGCCCAGATCCAGCTCGCGAGAACGATTGGTCTCGATTTCAATCCGAATCGGGGCGATGCCCCGCCGCTGGAGGCCGTTGGCGTCCTGCGGATGGAACGCCGCCGAATGTCGCTCACGAGAGCGATTGAAATCGCGAAAGAGCGTCGGCCTTTTCTCAAGCAGCAGAAAGCCAACGTCCTGACGAACAATGCGCAGGTCGGTATCGCGCGTTCCGGCTTTTTTCCACAGATCAGCGCCACGGGCGGATCGGATTTTCGCAGTTCACCGATCAGCGAAAATCTGAATGATGTTCGCTCCGGTTATGTCTTTGGCGCGACCGGCTCCTGGGCGATCTGGGATTGGGGTCAAACTTATGGGCGCTTGAAGCAGGCCAAGGCAGTTTTGGAGCAATCGAAGATTACCCTCGACGACGCCGGACGGCAGGTAGAGCTCGAAGTTCAGCAGGCCTATTCGAACTTGCAGCAGGGCGCCGAGTTGATTCGCAGTCAGCAGCAGAATGTGGGTCAGGCTCAGGAAGCATTGCGGCTCGCAAGCGCGCGCCTCGGCGCCGGCGCTGGCACGCAGTTGGAAGTCTTGAACGCGCGA
Source organism: Chthoniobacterales bacterium (assembly GCA_013697365.1). Classification (GTDB taxonomy): domain Bacteria; phylum Verrucomicrobiota; class Verrucomicrobiia; order Chthoniobacterales; family UBA10450; genus JACCTI01. The sequence goes on along the minus strand of JACCXA010000294.1, from coordinate 2,657 downwards.
GTGGAGGTTACACGAGCTCAGTCGACTACGCTGCAGGCGCTCTTCACCTATAACTCCGCGATGGCGGAGTTCGATCGCGTGACCGCGACGGAGATCACCTTTGCCAACGCGCTCGACGAGCCGAGGACGCGCGAAAAGCTGAAGACCGATCCAGCGCCGACGCCGGCTCCGAAGCCGACGCCGCTCCGGCTGAACAACGCGGGCAATCGCTCGCCTGCGCGTTGACCATTACCAGTCCCGGCCGCGGCGTTGTGCTGCATCCTGATCTCCTGGCGGAACAGTTCCCGGCGCTGACGCAATGCGGAGGCGTAGCGCATTGCTTCACGTCCCGGGTCGCGGGCCTTGATGTGGCGCACGATAAAGCGGAAGCGCTGAGCCGGCTCGATCGCGTGCACCGCGAAATTCGATCAGCGCTTGGGGAGGGCCGGCAGCCTTTCATCACCGCCGAACAAGTCCACGGGAGGAAAATCGGAGTGATCTCGGGCTTGAAGGAGCGGGACGAATGTTTCGATGGTTGTGATGGGCTCATCACAAATCAGCGGGCGGTCTGCCTCGGCATTTATGTTGCGGACTGCTGCGCGGTTTTCCTGGTTGACTCCGTCCGCGGCGCGATTGGGCTGGTTCATTCAGGAAAGAACGGGACCGAACTCGCGATAGTGGGAAACGCGATCGCGCAAATGGCGGCCGAGTTTGGCTCTGCCCCAGCTGATCTTGTCGTTCAGCTCAGTCCGTGCATACGTCCTCCGCATTACGAAATTGACTTCGCAGCGCAGATCATCGCGCAGTGCCGCGAATACGGCGTGGAAAAGGTGCACGACTCCGGCGTATGCACCGCATGCACTCTCGACCGCTACTATTCGTATCGAGCGGAGAAAGGAAAGACAGGGCGCATGCTGGCAATGCTCGCCTTGGTGTAAATCACAGACGCTTGGCGCTTCGTCCTCGGGAAGCTGGCAGCTCCGCCTACAACTCGCGCCCGTCGCCGCCGTGCCGATAGGGCACGATCCCGCGTTTCCTGGCCTCCGCCACGAAGGCGAAAAATTCCTGCCCTAGCAGACCAAACTCGGTCTCGGCGGCCTTCTCCACAGCTTGCTTGATATTGAGCCCGCTTCGGTAAAGCAGCTTAAACGCGCGTCGAACCTCGTCGCGCTCTGCCGCGCTGTAGCCGGCCCGCTTCAATCCGATCAGGTTCACGCCAAAAACAAAATTACGCTCCGCCGCGAGCAAAAACGGCGGGATATCTTTGCCAAAGGCTGAGCTGCCTTGAGTCATGACGAGACGGCCGACATGCATGAATTGATGGAAGGTCGTGCCGCCGCCAAGGAAAGCGCCGTCGTCGATGCGCACATAGCCACCGAGCAAACAATTGTTCGCGATGATGACGTTGTTCCCGATTCGGCAGTTGTGGCCCAAATGCACGCCCGTCATCAGGTAGTTGCCATTTCCGATCTGCGTGGCCGTGCCCTCTGCCGTGCCGCGATGAACCGTGCAGTATTCGCGGAAGATGTTGTCATCACCAATCTCGACACCGCTCAGCGTCCCGCCCTTGAAGCCCAGATCCTGTGGCAGACCACCAATAACCGAGCCATGTCCGACGACATTTTTCCTGCCTATTTTCACCGACCCCTCGAGCACGACATGCGATTGAAGCGTGGTCTCATCGCCGATCACGGCTCCGGCTCCCACAACCGCATACGGACCGATCTCGACTCCGTTGCCAAGTGTCGCGCCCGGAGCAACGACGGCGGTAGGATGCACCATCAAAGAACGCCCGCTTCTTTGAAACTGAAGTAGGGCGCGCGCCCTTCCGCGGGTGCACCGATAATGATGTGATCGAGCAACTTGATTTGGAGCAACTCCGCTGCGTCCGCCAAACGTCTCGTTAGGCAGTGATCCGCCTGGCTCGGCGATGGATCGCCCGACGGATGGTTGTGCACCACCACGACCGCATACGCAGACGAAACGACCGCGGGCCGGAAAACGTCGCGCGGATGGGCAATGCTTTCGTTCACACTGCCAAGCGAGATCTGCTCCGTACGCAGGAGGCGGTAGCGCGTGTCGAGCAGGAGCACGCGAAGAGATTCCTTGTGCAGGCCTCTCATTTCCGAGGCGAGCATTTCGTAGACAAGCTGCGGCGTGTCGATCTTCTCGTGCGCATACGTTTCTTTCGCGAGCCGCTGCCCAAGCTTGAAGGTGGCGACCAATTGCATCGCTTTCGCCGGGCCGACCCCGGGAATCGTGGAAAGTTCCTCCAGCGAGCAGCGACTCAGACCGACGAGTGAGCCGTAGCGCTCGAGCAAATGCCCCGCGACTTCCACTGCGTTCGCGCCCACCAGACCGGTGCGAAGCAGGATGGCGATTAACTCGGAATCGGTGAGAGCATCAGCGCCGCGTTTGCGCAGCTTCTCGCGCGGACGATCGTCCTGCGGCATTTCGCTGATCTTGAGCTGGACCATCGTGTCAATCCGGGACTACCTTCGCAGCCTCCCTGCGCAGTGGGGAATTTTAAGAATCCTCTCAGATCTCAGAGTCATTCCCGCAGCTGATCGAGCATATCGCGAAGAGCATCGCCGAACTGCAGGAGGGAATCGGCATGCATACTCGGCGCAAGGACGCGAAGCTCGCTACGCGCTTCTGTAATCAGTTCCTGCGCCGCC
>JACCXA010000280.1 GCA_013697365.1 Chthoniobacterales bacterium | reverse complement strand
AGGCATCGACATGTCCGCCGGCAAGAACGTAGACGTCGTCCTGCACGATCCGTATGACTGGCGCGAAATTCCCCCCGAGAGCGCCGACGTCGTCATCTCAGGCCAAACCTTTGAGCACACCGAGTTTTTCTGGGTGACTATGGAGCAAATCGCGCGAGCGCTTAAACCGGGAGGACTCTCTTGCATCCTCGCGCCGTCCAGCGGCCCTGAGCATCAATATCCGGTCGATTGCTGGCGCGTTTACCCGGATGGCTTCCGTGCCGTTGCTCGTTACGCCGGCCTGGAAACGCTGGAGGCCGTCACCCAATGGGAAGATCTCCCGCAATACGACAACGAGAGCAACAAATGGCACGATTCGATGCTGGTCGCGCGGAAGCCGGTTTCGCCGGAACTTGCGAGCGCCTAATCCATCATCGATTCGTCGGAGCTCCCAGGGCTCTCCGAAGATTTCGCCTGCCGCACCTGAATTGAATCCACCTGTGCGCCTCCGGCACGCAGATCACTCAACACAACAAGATTGTCGCCCGCCTTCGTTAGGCCGGCGTCGCAGAGATACTTTTCGGCTGCTTCGATCGTGCTGTTTGGATCATCCGTGAAGGGCAACAGCACTGGGTAGGTCCCCCAACAAAGCGTCAGTTGCCGGCAAACGTGCTCGCTCGAGGTGAAGGCGAAAATAGGCGCGTGATCTGGTCGCAAATTCGAGACGTATCGCGCCATGGTGCCGTGACGCGTGAAGACGATCAGCTTCGGGCGCGACAGAGAGTCAGCCAAAATTACGGCCGACAAGACCGTTTTCTGACGCGGGTCATTCAACTCCGCGTCGCGCGCGTAGCCTGCTCCGCCGCTACGTTCGATCCGCCGCGCGACGCGGTCGAACACCTCCACGCAACGCACGGGATAACGGCCCATCGTCGTCTCACCGCTCAACATGATTGCGTCCGTCTGTTCAAAGACCGCGTTCGCCACATCGGTGATTTCCGCGCGGGTCGGGACCGGGTTCTCGATCATCGATTCGAGCATGTGCGTCGCCACGATGACCGGTTTTCCAAAACGGAGGCACTGCTTGACGATTTTTCGCTGGATAATCGGCAGCTCCTCCATTGGGCACTCAATCCCAAGATCACCGCGCGCGATCATAATCAGATCGGCCGCGGCGATCATCTCATCGATCTGCGCGACGGCGGATTGATCCTCGATTTTGGCCACAATCTGGGCCGCGCTCCCCAGTTGACACATCACCCTTCGTAGTTCGTCCAGGTCGCTCTTTTGCCGGGCGAAACTGAGCGCGACAAAGTCCACTTTCATCTCCGCGCCCAGGCGGACATCGTCCAAATCCTTTTGCGTGAGCGGGGGGAGATTCACCCGCACACCGGGAAGATTAATGTGGCGGCGGGAGCCGAGAATTCCCGGCGTCAGCACCTTGCAGCGAATCCGGTTCTGCCGCTTTTCCAGAACCAGGAGCTGGATCACTCCGTTGTCGACCAGCACGGTGTCGCCCGCCGAGATATCATTGATCAGGCCGTCGTAATTCACATCGACCGAATACGCTTCCTCACTCTTCGCACCGCGAACGGTGAACTCGAGGATGTCGCCCGGCGTTAGTTGTAAGTCTGTGCCGACATCGCCGGTCCGGATGGCCGGTCCCTGCGTATCGAGCAGAATGCCGACCGGTCGTTGAATCTCGTGTGCAATCTGGCGGATCTGCGGCACGATCGCGCGCACCCATTCATGCCGCGCGTGGCTCATGTTGAGCCGGAAAACGTCCGCTCCCTGCAGCATCAATTGCCGCAACACGTCCGGCTTTTCCGTCGCCGGCCCGAGCGTGCAAATGATCTTGGTTTTGCGCATCGGCCACGATAGCACAGCGCGGCACGCTCCGAGGCGCGCATCGGGAATGCTTCGCCCGTGCATCAAGGAGCGGCCTTCAAAAGGATGCTCAGTCGTCGCCACGCCATCGCATCGCCTCGCTAGTCTCTACGCAGGAGTATCCGTGACCGGAAAAGTGGCGCCTCGCCGTTTCATGAGAAACCGCGGCCTGCTCGATCCGCACCTATGAGAAGTCGCGATAGCGCACCACCAGCGCCTGGCACAGATGCGGGGCCGGCTCGAACAGCAGCGCCGTCCAGCGAGTCTTGGAAATCACATTGATACCGCATCCCCCGCAAACCCATCTTGGAGCCACGCAGAGGCGCCACTTCTGCCGGGACAGTTCATGAGGTTCCTCAAGATGAAAGGCGGTTCCTCAAGATGAAAGGTGAAATCGCTCTGCGCTTGAATCGATCTATCAGCCTACGGCTTATGCTTTCGATCCAATCTCTCCGATCTAACAACTCATCGGCTACCAGAGTCCATTCGTAACCGCGACGCACGTGATTCCTCTCCCTACCTATCAAGTTTCTCAAAAATTTTCGGCTAGTATTTCGTCAATGTAGAACGGAGTGAACTTCGAGCTGAGCTCTACATAGAGATATCCATCCGCCTCATACTCCCTCCTATACCACAATCCTATCGCCTCCCAGGCCTTCCTTGAGG
>JACCXA010000261.1 GCA_013697365.1 Chthoniobacterales bacterium | reverse complement strand
TTTTGATTGGAGTGGATCGCGCGAATCTGGATCTGCATCTGGTCCTTTGCCTGATCTTGTTCGTGTTCTTCTACGAAAGGCCGGCACGGCGGCCGCACGAGCAAATCCTGGCGGCGCTTGGGCTTGGGCTTGCGGGCGCGTTCAAGATCTTCCCACTGCTGTTTGGCGCGATTTACTTGAAAGATCGCCGGTACAAAGAGCTGGGTTTGACCGGGCTTATTTTTATTCTTCTCACGGCTCTTACTGCTCAGTTGCAGGGAGGCATTTACCAATCGGGGTTCGCGCTCCTGCGCCACTTCGGCGAAGCCGATCAATTCGATGTCAGGGTGGGTGCTCGATTCAATTTAGGACCTCCACAACGCCGGCCGTTTCTTTCTGGACGCCTTCAAGCTTCCGGAGGCTATGCGCATCTTCGAGGCGTGGTATGTCCCGTTTTCCGCAGTGTTGCTCGTCGTCCTTTGCGTGTTGGCCATCCGGAGATCGCTCGAGTTGTGGCGTTCCCTGACGGTGTTGGCCTGCGCCATGTGTTTCATTCCGGTCTGGTCGAACGATTACCGCTTGTTGATACTGTTGCCACCGCTATGCCTCTTTATTCGAGCGCAGTCGGAAATGACCAAACAGGACTACGGAATCTGCGCGCTCTTCGGACTGCTGCTGATTCCAAAAGGACATCTGATCATTTATTACTTCCCTGATGTTGGATCTTTCGAGGCTGGACTCGCCACGCCGGCAACATTCCTCAACCCTCTCTTGCTGGTCTGCCTGACGTTTATGGCGCTCCTCCCCACGAAGGCGAAACTTCCCCAGGGATCGCACGCGAAGCCTCTAGAGCCAGCGGTCCTGCGCTAAGATCGCTACGCGTTTTGCGACAATAACTCGCGACGGACGACTTCGACCACCTGCGGCAAATCCGGTCTTCGGAACGCGCGCCCTTTTCTGAAGTCGTCGGCCGCGGCAGCGAGTTCGCTGACTCGCAGCAGACGCCCATTTTTCCAAACCCACGCATTGTGATTGTAAGGGCCCACCTGCCGGGGATCACTCCAGGTGTGAATGGAAATGAGGCGGTCCGTGACAGCAGCGGCGATGTGCATGGGTCCGCTATCCACGCTCACCACGAAACGCGCTGCGCGCAGGAGCCGAACCAATTGCAGCAATGTTGTCTGGTTGACCAGATCCACGCAATTTTCCGGCGGGCGGAACGTGCGCCTTCGTTTGCCGACCACGACGACGCGCGTCGGCGTCAGATCTGTGCAGAATTGCTCGATGGCGAGATCGGAAAGTGATTTGCCGCGCCCGCGGGCGAAAGGATGCAGGAGAACGAACGGCGGATGCTCATCGAAACGCGGCAACGGATCCCCGGTCGGCAACGCAAAGTGCAACGGTGGATCGACGGTCCCGCCCACCAGCTCCGCCAGTTTCAGGTATCGCTCGACGGAGTGGCCGCAGCGATCGACAGCGGCCACGTGATTATAAAACCAGCGTGAGCCTTCGCGTGCGTCACTTAGCCCGAAGAAATCTGGCGCGCCGCTCAGTCTGCCGATCAGTGCGCTGCGGAGGAGGCCTTGGAAATCAACCGCCGCATCGGGACGCAGGCGGCGCGTCGTCTTCATAAATGGAAGCAGGCTGCCGGGGACGCCGAGACCGCGAATTTCGCCACGTGGAAAGATGTGGACGTGATCGATATGTGGATTTCCTCGCAAAAGCGGAGCCCATTCCGGATTGATCACCCAGGTGATTTTGGCTTTTGGGTTTGCCTGCCTGATTGCACCCACAGCTGGCAAAGTGTGCACGATGTCGCCGAGCGAACTCGGTTTGATGACGAGAATGGAGTTATAGCTCATCAAACAAATGAAGCGGCAGCGGACGTGCAGATTGACAGTCGGACGCTCAAAGGGTCGAGCGCGCCGGATGAACTAGCGCCCCAGTTCGAGGCGTTCGGCGAGGAGGCGCGGCAACCCGGCCGCAATGATCTTCCGCTGCGCGCCGGCCAGATCGTATTTGATGCGGCGTTGCTCCACCACGCCGCGCTCAACGTGATAGATGCAGTAAGCCGCGCGCGGATCGCCATCACGAGGTTGTCCGACGCTTCCGGTGTTGATGAAGTATTTTTTCCCTGGTTCAATCGCCAACTGCTCAAGTTTGACCTTCTTGACCCCGTCGTCGCGGACGAACGCGCCCGCCACGTGGGTATGCCCGAAGAAACAAAGAGTCGTGTGTTGATAAGTGAAGCTCGCAACTGCATCCAAATTGTTAAAGACGTAGCCCCACTCTGCGGGAGTATCGAGGGTGGCGTGCACAATAGTGAAATCGCGCACCTGCCGCGTTAGCGGAAGACCCGACAGCCATTGCTTGTCTTCTTCGGTCAGTTGCTTGCGCGTCCAATCGAGGGCGCGTTCTGCAAGGTCGTTGAAATCGCGGGAAGAGGTCGCGAGGCAGGCCTGCTCATCGTGATTGCCTCGCACCACCGGACATTCCAGCTGGCGCACGAGCTCCACGCACTCATGTGGATTTGCATTGTAGCCGACCAGATCACCGAGACAGATGTAGTGCGTACAACCTTTCTCCTGCGCGTCGGCCAGGATCGCCTCGGTCGCCTCGAGGTTGGCGTGGAGATCACTGAAGATGGCGAAGCGCATGCAGGGGGCCTAAAAAGTTGAAGAGCGACGAGGATAAGGGGAGGCGCAGCGATGTAACGCTTTTAACGTTCGACCTCCTTTGCGATCCGCTGAGCGAGCGGAATGTTGAGCTTGTCCTCGAGATATTTCAACCGGTTGATCAGGGTGGGGACCCGCTCCTTGTCGCCCGCTGCGTAGAACTCAATGAGGCGTTCGTAGGCTTCCTGCTCGCGCCCTTCGCAATAGGAGAGTTCGTAGGCCGCAAAGCGCTTTACGTAGCTCGGAGCGCCCGGCGTCTCAGCGGTCTTATCGAAGTATTCGGCGGCGCGGAGATGGTCCTTGTATTTGTCACGGTAGAGTCGGGCCAGTGCTTCATAGAGATGATGGCTTTCGGGATTGTTCTGAATTCCGCGCTCGAGGAAATCCCGGCCGAGATCGAAATATTCGCGTTGTGCTTTGACGCGCAGGGCCTGACGCGGCTCCGCCGGGTTGTTGAGCGCGGCCACACCGGCATTCCACGCCATGTGCCAGGCGGCCATATCCCAAAACAAGATCCCGCGGGGCTGAAGCG
>JACCXA010000175.1 GCA_013697365.1 Chthoniobacterales bacterium | reverse complement strand
CTAAAACGCGAACTCGGCCGCAGACTGAAGTTTGAGGAAGTCCAGATCGCGGGACCGGCCTAGAAAACTTTGAATGCAGGGGGGGCCTCTTCAATCGGTGTCGAAGTGGACGAAAGGTGTGCCGGTGTCCTTCTTTCCCTTCCTTAATTCTGCGCGTGATCTTTGTGCAATCGCCTCGTAACACCGTTTAATCGAGGCGAGGTGCTTGTCGTCCAGCTCTTCGAGATCGAGCAGCGCGGTGTGGGCTCCTTTGGTGGCGCGAATCAGCTCGTCGAGCTTGATCTGCACGGCTTCGCTGTCGCGGTTCTGGGTGTTTTGAATAAGGAACACCATGAGGAAGGTGACGATGGTGGTGCTGGTGTTGATGACCAGTTGCCAGGTATCGCTGAAGGCGAAGAGTGGGCCGCTCACCGCCCACGCTATGATAACGGCGAGCGCGAGGCTGAAGGTGACTGGCCGACCGCTGACGCGCGCGGCGGCTTTGGCGAAGGTATTGAACCAGGATGAATTGTTCATCCACGAGGATTAGACTGTGCCGATGCAATTGACGATCCGCATCGAACGCGAATGGCGTGCCGACTAAGGTGAAGCGGTAAGGCGGAAGACGAAGCTTTCCCGGCCGGTGTCGTCGATTCTTGAGCCGTTGCGGACGGCGCCGATTTTTTCGACGGCCTTTTGCGAGCGGAGATTGTTTGGCCCGATGAGGAAGATCACGCTCTGCACGAACCGGAAGGCGTGACGGAGCATGAGTTGTTTTAGTTCCTTGTTGTAGATTCCGCCCCAGTGCGATCTGGCCAGGAACGTCCAGCCAATTTCGACTTCGCTTTTCTCCTCCTCGTAGCCGTAGAAGCGCGAGGATCCGATGACGCGGCCGTCTTTGTTATCGATGACAACAAACGCGCCGCCCGAATCCATGGCCACGCGGAAAAACTCCCTGAAGACCTCTTCTTTGTAGCGGTCATTGTTTGGATGTTGTTCCCAAATGAGCGGATCTGAAGCGACTGCATAGAGGTCACCCCAATCTTCTGGCCGAAGGGGTCGGATCTGCAGGAGCTCGCCTCCCAACGTGGGTTGCAGATCAAAAGCCATCTCGCTCTGTCCTCAGGCTTTGGGCGCGGCGAGTCGAACGGCCAGCTTCCGGCCTTTAAACTGAATGCCGTTCAGCTTCTTCAGCACAAGAGCCACTCTCGCTTCCGCGACGTCTACGAGGGTTTTGGTGGCCTGTAAATGAATCGCTCCGATCTCGCCTTTTGGAATCGCCGTCACGCCGGCGATGACGCCGACGAAGTCGCCGGGCTGCACTTGATGGGCACGGCCGACGTTGAAGGCGAGGCGGACCATGCCGGCCTCGTGCGAAACCGTTCCCGCCTCTTCGCGCGGACCAGACGGCTCGCGCGGTTCGCTTCTCGGACGCCGCGGTGATTCCTGTTCGTCTCGGCCGCGCTCGCGTCTTCCTCGCGCGCCGGGGTCGGGGAAGTTTCGTGTCGCGGCGCCGCGGTCTTCCGGGATTGTCTGACCGGTCCGCGGTTTGTCTTCGCCTAACAAGTGAATGAGGGCGGACGCGATGTCGGTGGGCGAATGGTTCTGCTCCAGGAGTTGATCAAGCAACTCGTCGTGGCGTTTGTATTCTCCCTTCTCGAGGGTCTCGCGTAACGCTTCTGCAAAAGCGGTCGCGCGTTTTCCTTCCACTTCTTCGGCAGACGGAATTTTCGCGCGTCGAATCCGGCTCTTGGTGAAACGCTGGATGTTTTCGAGCCGGTAAATTTCGCGCCCGGCCACAAAGGTGACGGCCTTCCCTCCTTTGCCGGCGCGGCCGGTCCGACCAATCCGATGGACGTAATCTTCACCGTCGTGCGGGAGGTCGTAGTTGAAGACAACTTCGATGTCGTCGACGTCGAGCCCGCGCGCCGCAACATCAGTGGCGACCAGTATTTCAATCGCGCGTTTGCGGAACCGCCCCATGACACGCTCGCGCATGGCCTGCGTCATGTCGCCATGGAGTTTGTCGGCGCTGTAGCCGCGCGCGATAAGATGCTCGGTCAGCTCATCGACCATCATTTTGGTCGCGCAGAAAATGATCGCGAGCTTCACATCCTCGAGATCGATCAGCCGGCAGAGAACCTCGAGTTTGGAGCGGCGATCGACTTCATAATAAATCTGCTCGATCGCGGGGACGGTGAGAGCCTGCTCTTCCATGCGCACATTCACCGGGTTGCGCGTGAATGTTTTGATCAGCTCCTGGATCGGTCGCGGGATCGTCGCCGAGAAGAAGACGGTCTGCCGCGCGGCGGGCACTTCGCGCAGAATGGTCTTGATGTCATCGACGAAGCCCATGTCGAGCATGCGGTCGGCCTCATCGAGGACCACCAATTTGATCTGATCGAGCCGGAGGCTTTTGCGCTCCAGATGGTCCATGACGCGCCCGGGAGTGCCGATGATGATGTGCGCGCCGGCGCTCAAGCCGCGGAATTGGCGCTCGTAGGATTGCCCGCCATAGATGGGCAGTTCGCGCAGGCCGCGCTTGAAGAAGGCGAGTTTCGCGATCTCTTCGGCCACCTGCACGACGAGCTCGCGCGTGGGGCAAAGGATGATGACCTGCGGCGCGCGCAAGCCGGTGTCGACAGCCTGGATAGCGGGAATGCCGAACGCCGCGGTTTTGCCAGAGCCGGTTTGGGATTGGCCGACCACATCGCCGCCTCCGAGCAACACCGGGATGGCGGCGGACTGAATAGGCGTCGCCTCTTCGAAACCCATGCGCTCGACGGCCTTCAGGATTTCAGGCGCGAGGCCGAGCTCCACGAAGAGTTTCTTCTGCATCCGCTAACTAGAGCATGCGTGGAAGCGATAGGATCGGGTTTTTAGACACGATGGACACAGGAAACAACTTCTGCTGCGGTATCGTGCGGCCTTTGACTACCTATAGCTGGCAATTTCAAGATAGCGGTGAGCTTCTCGCTTGCAGTCGAACGGGTCCAAGCCGGAAGCTGCGCCACCCCCTTATGGAGAAAAACATCGAGTCGCACCTGATCGAAAAGCGGGTCTTCAAGCCGGCGCCAGGCTTCGCGAAACGCGCGCGTATTGGCAGCCTGAATGAATACCGGCGGATGCATCGCGAGTCGCTCGAGAAGCCGGATAAATTCTGGTCGCGGGAAGCGGGTGAACTCGTGTGGCAAACGCCTTGGAAGACAGTCCTGGAATGGAAAGCGCCGTTCGCGAAATGGTTCGTCGGCGGAAAGTTGAACGTCTCCGAGAATTGTCTCGATCGCCATCTGACGGGCCCGAATCGCAACAAAGCGGCCATTCTCTGGGAAGGCGAACCGGGTGATAAACGCACGCTCACCTACCAGCAGCTGCATCGCGATGTCTGCCGCTTCGCAAATGTCTTGAAGCGGAATGGCATTCGCAAAGGCGACCGCGTGATTATTTACATGCCGACAATCCCCGAGGCTGCCATTGCCATGCTGGGCTGTGCGCGGATTGGCGCCGTCCACTCCGTCATTTTCGGCGGCTTCAGCGCGGACAGCATTCGCGATCGCGTCGCTGATTGCGGCGCGGTGGCCGTCATCACGGCTGACGGCGGTTACCGCCGGGGCACGATTGTGCCGCTGAAAAAGAACGTGGACGACGCTCTTACCGGCGAGACTTCCGTCAAACGCGTGATCGTCTTTCGCCGCGCAGGCAATGACGTGCACATCGAGGAAGGCCGCGATGTCTGGTGGCATCGCGAGCTGGAATATGTGGACGCCAATTGCCCCCCTGCCCAGCTCGAGAGCGAGCATCCGCTTTTTATTCTCTACACGAGTGGTTCAACCGGGAAACCGAAAGGAATCCTGCACACGACCGGCGGTTATCTGGTCGGAATTTATTCCACCACGAAGTACGTCTTCGATCTGCGCGACGACGATGTCTATTGGTGCACGGCGGATGTAGGCTGGGTGACCGGCCACAGTTATCTCGTTTACGGCCCGCTCGCCAATGGCGCGACTACGCTGATGTATGAAGGCGCCCCAAACTGGCCCGAGCCGGATCGGTTTTGGCGCATCATCGAGGAATACAGCGTCAACATTCTCTACACTGCGCCCACGGCAATCCGCGCGTTTATCCGCTGGGGCGACGAGTGGGTGAAGAAGCACAATCTCTCTTCGCTCCGGCTGCTCGGCTCGGTGGGAGAGCCGATCAATCCCGAGGCCTGGATGTGGTATCACGAAAAGATTGGCGGTGGACGCTGTCCGATCGTCGACACGTGGTGGCAGACGGAAACGGGCGCGATCATGATCTCGCCGCTACCGGGGGCGGTGCCAGCCAAGCCGGGAAGCGCGACGCTCCCATTCTTCGGAGTCGACGCTGCGATCGTGGACGAAGCTGGTCAGGAAGTCGGCCCGAACATTGGCGGGAAGCTGATCGTGCGACAACCCTGGCCGTCCATGTTGCGGACGATCTACGGCGACAAAGAGCGCTACAAGAAAACTTACTGGAGCGAGTTCAAAGGCAGCTATTTGACCGGCGACGGCGCGCGCCGCGATAAGGATGGCTACTTCTGGATCGTAGGCCGGATCGACGACGTCCTGAATGTGGCCGGACATCGGCTCGGCACCTCCGAGATCGAAAGCTCCCTCGTCAGCCATCCGAAGGTGGCCGAAGCGGCTGTTGTCGGGCGTCCGGATGAGCTGAAGGGTCAGGGCGTGATCGCGTTTGTGACGGTGAAGAGTGGAGTGGAGGCGACGCGGGCGCTGAAGGACGAACTGCGCAATCACGTCGGCAAGCATATCGGTGCGATTGCGAAGCCGGATGAGGTTCGGTTCGCGGAAGCGCTGCCCAAGACGCGGAGTGGCAAGATCATGCGGCGGCTTCTGAAGGAAATCGCGAGCGGCAATACTGTGACCGGCGATACGAGCACGCTGGAGGATTTCAACGTTCTCGCGAAGCTAAGCGCCGACGAGTGAGCACTGTTTAGGAAAGCTGCCAGCTTCCCGCCTTTATCCTCGGGAGCTGGCAGCTTCCCCTCCAAAGCAAGTTTCCCTTTGGCAATGTCACCGGTCGCGTAGCGTTTGCACGTGAGCTTCATCCGAACTGGGTTGCGCGAGATCGGCTTGAAGGTCCGCCGCCAGAAGACGCGCATGGCGTTGCGCCATGAGAAGCGCGTGCTGCAAAAGTGTGAAATCGCGCTCGGCCGGGAGGGGTGCGACCAGGCCGTTAATTTCCCGGAGGTGCGCAATGAAATCGTCGCGCTGAAAAAGCTCGAACAGGAGCAGCGGGAGGTGGGCGTGCGCATCTCGCAAATCGAGGAAGGGATCAAGCAGATCGAGCTGGAAAGGCAGCAAAGTGCGAACGAACAGGCCAATGGACTGGCCGCGTTCGAGGAAGAGAAGAAGCCGCTTCTGCAACGGCGCAGCGAAGCCAAATCGGTGGCCGAACTTTGCGATCGCGAACTCTCCGGCGTCGAGCGCCGGCTCCAGGATAACGATGCGGCGGACCGCGAATTGTTACGCAAATTGAACGAGCTCCAGGCGCAGGTCCCTCCCCCGGATGATCTCGATGAGCAGACTGCCAGCCTGAGTGCGAAGCGCGCCCATCTGCCGCAGCAACGTGAAGAGATGTCCCGGGCGCGGCTCGGCAGCGCGGACGCTTGCCGACAGGCAAAAGAACGGTTGAACGCTGAAGAAGCAGCCCTGGACGAGATCGAAAAACGGATCTCGAAAATTCGAAGCGATTTCGAGGCGCGCGATCGGACGCTGAACGAGAGCGCTCGAGCACAACAGGAGGCTTTGAAGGAGGCACGCACCCATCACCAGACCGTCGAGGAACGCAAGAATCCGGCTTATTTGAATATTGGACGCCACCTTGGCACGCAGGGCATTGCCCCGCCGAACGCGCCGCATCTGCTCGAAGACGTGAATCGCCACCGCTCGGCAGTCACAAAACATTCCGAACACAAGGCTGAGCTGGCCATTCTCTCCAGTCAGATCGACAAGCAGGAGCTGCGGAAATTCTATTTCAGCATCCTGTCGGTCTTTGTCTTACTCGCCATTATCCTCCTCCTCGTTTTCCAATCGCCGTCGAAACGAGAATGGCTCCCGCACGACACGGAAGCGATTCTTTCGGTCAATACCCAACAGCTGCAAAAAGATGATCTGGCGAAGCGCTGGGAAAGGGAGCAATCCGAAGAATGGCAGATTATCTGGTCCGGCTTGACCGCCAATGCGCAGCGCACTCCGGTGCTTAATCTGGCCCGCGATGCAGTCCGGGTGACCCGCGGCATGACGACCGGCAGTAGCGGGGCTCTGCGCGAGTTCACCCTGGTGCAAGCAAAAGCGGATGTATCGCCGGTCCTGCATTCAGTGGAGCAGGGACAGGGCTACGAACGGCGCCCGATCGGAGGGCTGCCGATTTGGTTGCGACCGGACTTCGCCCTAGCTCGAGTCGGACCGCGGACATTGGCCGTGGGCGCGCCGGCGGAGGTCGAAGAACTGGTCCGAGTGCGTCTCGGCATCAAGCAGGATCTAAAAATCACCGGCCCCCTCTTCGACCAGTTTCAAGCCCTTGATCAGGAGACTGCCGTGCGCCTGATCTCGAGCGACCCGCCAAACCTGTCGCGCTACTTCGGTCCGATTTTCCCGAGGGAACTGCTGGATGCCGCACAAATCCTCGGGCTCGGCGTCACCCTGGGGAACCCAGTGAAAGGACGGATCATCTTGAAGCTGAAATCCGATACAGCGGCGGAAGAACTGGCGCAGCAGGTGCGTGATGACCCGGCACGCTGGCTGCGCTTACAGGATTCGGAGTTGCTCCTTTACGTGCTACCGCCAGATGTCACCACGCAGGGAAGCGGAGTCGAAATCCGCTTCGATCTGCCGGAGAATGGTGCTCGACTTCTTCTCCAGCGCGTTGCAAAGACGAATCCCACGCCCACCATGGCTGGGAACTGAACACCGCCGCGCCGCGGTACGTCTCCAGCTAACGATCCAAGTTGCCTTGATGAGCCAACCGTTCCGCAGCCTACTCCTCCCTTTTGCCTCGATCGTCCTGAGCGGGGTCGGTACGTTCGCGGGCGGCCTCGTCGACATCAAAGATGTCGATCCGACGATCGAGGTAGAGCTGCGCTACGCCGGCACGCAAAACATGCTGGGCCGTCCGATTTACCCCGCCAAAATGCCAGCCTTGCTTCAGCCGGAGGTAGCGGCTCGCCTCATGCAGGCTCAAAGCGCCCTCCAAGTCCGCGGGTTTCGCTTAAAAGTCTGGGACGCTTATCGGCCGAGAGAGGCGCACGATCAGCTTTGGGCCGCCTCGCAAAATAGGGCCTACGTCGCCAGTCCAGCTGGCGTCGGTTCACTCCATTCCCGGGGTCTCGCAGTCGATGCCACCCTCATTTACCTGGATGGACGAGACGTAGCGATGCCGACGGACTTCGATGATTTTACTCCGGCCGCGATGCTGCGCTATACCGGGGCTGATCCGCAAATTCGGAACAACCTCCGCACCCTGCAACGGGCCATGGGACGAGCCGGTTTCTACGGACTGCGGACGGAGTGGTGGCATTTTGTGGTGAAGGATTGGCAGAAGTACCGCTTGGCCGCTGAACCGCCGGGCTCCCCGCCAACAAGCGGCGGTGGCGGGGCTC
The DNA here is from genome assembly GCA_013697365.1 of Chthoniobacterales bacterium. Classification (GTDB taxonomy): domain Bacteria; phylum Verrucomicrobiota; class Verrucomicrobiia; order Chthoniobacterales; family UBA10450; genus JACCTI01. Next base: position 5,765 of record JACCXA010000175.1, on the reverse strand, counting down.
TGCCGGCTCCACCGGCGGCAGGTTCCTCCACCAGCGCATCACGCGCGCCATGATCGAGAGGTTACTTCGGGATTTGCGGCAGCCCGAATACGTTCACACGCTCCTTAATCCCTTGCCGATCTACGGCCTCGGGCTGGGTCTGGTTGGATTGCTCATCGCTCTTTGTCTGCGGAGCCGCGCGGCGCAAGTCACTGCCCTCTTCTTGATTCTGATTAGCGCGGCGTCCGCCTGGCCTGCGGTCTATTTCGGTGAACAAGCGAAAAGCCAGATCTTGATGCTGGCGGATGAGGATGGACGCGCCTGGCTGGCCGACCACGAAAAACGCGCCGAGAGGCTTCAGTATTTTTTTCTCGCGCTGGCTCTTGTCACAGTGGCGGCACTCCTCGTCCCGAAGAAATGGCCTCGGGCCGCGATCCCACTGGTGGTTGCGACCGTGGTGCTGGCGCTCTGCTCGTTAGGCGCAGGAATGTCGATTGCCTATGCCGGGGGAAAGATTCGTCATCGCGAATTCCGAACCGTGCCGCCACCGGGCAATAACTGATGCCTTTGCCGACTCCAAGACAGCGGTTCCCCGCCTGACTGCTCCCGCGCCTTTGTCACAATGACAAACAGTTCGCGTTGACCCATTCCAGGTAATCGGGCAACCCATCCGCGATCCGTACCCCCACGATCTCCGGCACTTCGTATGAGTGCAGCTCGCGCAGCCTCTGCTGAAAGTCCCGGAAGCGCTCCTGCGTCGTCTTGAAGAAGACCATCGTCTCAGGAGCGTCCTCTACTCTTCCCTCCCAGCGATAGATCGACCGCATGGGCGGCAGAATGTTCGCGCAGGCCGCGAGCTTCTCCGTCACGAGCTGCGTTGCGATTCGTCCGGCCGCCTCGGCATCCGGAAAGGTGCTGAGGACGAGCAACACTTCCGCGGCCATTCGTTAGGCCGGCGCGAGCGCCACTTGCCGGCAGATCCAGCCACCCCCCAGGACCACATCGCCATCGTAGAACACCGCGGCTTGTCCGGGCGTGACCGCCTTTTGCGGTTCATGCAACTCCAGGCGAGCGCAATTGTCCGGGAGCGGAGAGAGCGTCGCCTTTGTCCCGGGATGGGCGTAACGGATCTTCACTGTGACCTCGATTGGCTCCTCCGAGTTCTCCCGGCTGACCCAATTTACTCGATCAATCTCGAACTCTTCCGCGATCAGATCTTCCGCCGCTCCCACGATGACCCGGTTTGTGAGCGGATCGATGTCGACCACATAGCGCGGCTGCGCGGAACCGCCCGGGAGGCCTTTGCGCTGCCCGATCGTAAACATCTCGATGCCGCCGTGTGTCGCCAGGAAGTTACCTTCGAGATCGTAAATGCCGCCCTCGTGGAACTCGCCTTCGCCAAGATGCGAGCGGAGAAAGGCTTTGTAGTCGTTGCCCGGAACAAAACAGATCTCCTGGCTGTCGACTTTCTCGGCGACCTTGAGCCCGAGGCCCCGCGCAATCTCGCGAATAGCCGGCTTCGACATTGCGCCCAGCGGCGTTAAAGCATGCCGGAGCTGCGGCTGGCGGAGGCTAAACAAAAAGTAAGATTGATCCTTCCGCGGATCGGCCCCTTTCCGAAGGACCGCACGGTCGGCATGGTGCTCGATGATCGCGTAATGCCCCGTCGCGATGTAATCGCATCCCAGCGCCTGCGCCTTGCTCCAAAGATTTCCGAACTTCAGTTTCTCATTACACATCACGCAGGGATTCGGCGTGCGGCCGGCCTGGTATTCGCTCGAGAAATAATCAATCACCAGCCGCTCGAACTGATCGGCTTCATCTACCACGTAATGCGGAATGCCTAACGAATGCGCAACGCTGCGGGCATCCGCCACTGCCTGCGGCCCGCAGCATTTATCCTCCGCTCGCGAGATACAATCCTGCGGCCAGACCTTCATCGTCACACCCACAACGTCGTACCCCTGTTCACGCAGCAGATAGCCCGCGACGCTCGAGTCGACGCCGCCGCTCATCCCGAGCAGAACGCGTTGTTTCGTGGGGGACATGGGGGACTAAGTTGGCGGGTGCCCGTGCGCAGTCAACCGGAGCGCACCCCGGACGGGTGCGCTATCGCTCCATCTTTTTGCTTCACTGGACGACTGACAAAGGGACTTCCACGCAGCGTGAAGCGCCACGGTAAGTCGGCGGCTTTTGTGATGCCGATGCGTTCATCGGCCACGACGTCGAACATTCCGGTCGTGTGGTAGAAGCAATGCTTCGGATCACAACAGAGATCCCGTTCATGATCGCGGATCGTAATTGCGAAGGCTTGCGTCAATTTCCCGGGCCCGGAGCAAAGCTGGCGTGGACCGGTGAGACCTCGCCGTTTCTCCATCAAGTCGAAACCGGCTATCGGTTCCATGGCGCGGACCAAGACGAACCCTTCGTCTGTTCCTTTGACCGTGACGTTCAGCATCCAGTGCACGCCGTAATTCAGGTAGATGTAGGCTGCGCCCGCCTGGTTCCGCGCCAGAAAAGCCCGCGTGCTGGGCCGCATAAAAGTGTGGCAAGCCTCGTCGTTGACCGACAGATACGCCTCGGATTCGACTACGATCCCCTCGCAGCTTCCCCAAACGAATACCGTGCCAATCAATTCCCGAGCGCATATGAGCGGATCGCGCTCGAAGAACTGCGCGGTCACAATCCGCCGCTCGCCGACCGCCATGATCGGTGGTTACCCGCCGCCCGGGGCCGAACGCAACCCGTCGCCCAACCCGGAATCCTGATCCGGCACTGGCTTATAGCAGACTGGAAGCACGGTGTTGCAATCGGTCGCATCGCCGCTGCGGAAAGCCGGAATAAACTTCGCGCCCTCAAAATCAGAAAGGGCCGCTTCCCCGAAGCCAAGGAGCGGCGGCTCTTCCGCAATCACGCGCAGCTCCTGGAGGTTTCCGTTCCGATCGACCCTTAGACCGAGATCGGCGATTCCGGTTAAGAGCACGGGCATTTCAGCGGCCGGCGGACGCAGACCTTTGAATTTAGAATCACTTCCGATGACCGGTTGGGGCCCGATGAAATCGCTCGCCGCTTTGAGTTCTCGTGGATCCTGATTCAGCAGAATGCGGAGGTTCGGCTTGGCAGCAGCCGAGAAAACAACGGTGCCGTAGACAAGAACACTGGCAGGCTGGTGGTTATAAATGGCCGGCGTGAACTTTGTCTCCGCGAGGCGTTTCATGACTTCCGCTTCCAGCTCCGCGGTGCCGGGCATACCTCGATAAGTCCAGCTCGCGATGGGCTGGCCGGCCACATCCAGGATCGCGCAAAACATGACGGCTCCGTCCTTTTGGCCCTTCTGCAGGAGGGCCTGGCTGTCGATTTGGTTGACCAGAGAAGTCGGACCGGAGCCAAGAACAGCCGGGCGAAATTGTGGGCGTTGCCCCTGCGCTTCCGTCGCGGCTCCGGCAACGAACAGGATGGCTAGAAGGCTGAAGATGCGAAACATGACGCCTACGCAAGCCACCGCCCGTCGTTTCGCAACCCGAAAACTGTGGCTCCTTCTGCTTGCGACTCGTTTGCCGCCCGCTCATTTTATTCCGCATGTTCGAGCTGGAAGGAATTGATCACGTCGCTTTGGCAGTGCGGGATGTGGCACGCGCGGCGCAATGGTACGTGGACGTGCTCGGCTTTGAGCACCGGCATCCGGGGATGTGGGACGGCGTGCCGGTCTTCGTCGGGAAAGGCACGACGGCTCTAGCCCTCTTCCCAATCGAATCACCGCGGCCGCTCCCTCGCCCGCGGGGCAGCATCACGATGTTGCATCTCGCGTTTCGCGCGAGCCGGGAGCAGTTCAGCGCCGCGCAACGCGTCCTCGAAGCGCGCGGGATTCCGTTCGCGTTTCAGGATCACGAGATCGCGCATTCGATCTACTTTCGAGATCCCGACGGACACGACCTCGAGATCACCACGTGGGAAATCGCTGGACGAGATTGAAGCTGCCTGTTCGTTTACGGGCCTGCCTATCTCAGCGGCGACTCCACGTGCAGAGCCTCCCCGTCGGTGCCCAAGTCGCTTGATCCGGGGAACATTTTACGGAGACAAGACGCTCAATCGCGCGAATCCCATGCTCTGTGTCGCTGGAACTGGCAGCGACACCTTCACCTGTTGAAGCTGCGCGTTTTCCGAGAGGACCTCTTCCGTGACTCCGTTGCTGTTCCAGTCACCGATCGTGAGGTCGCCGCGAAACTCCACGCGGAAAGCATAACCATCGGCCAATGCTCCCTTCGATCGCTGGTAGATAAACTCGAGGGTGTTACCTACCCGCTGCAGCGTCCCGGGCTGCGGAGTAAAAACTTTCGGATCCCCGCCAATCGCGAACTCGAGGAAGTTCGAGAGCCCGTCTTTTTCGAAATCATTCGCGTCCGCGCCCAGTCCACCGTTCGCGATCTTGTTGAAATATTGTTGCCGCCAGGCCTCCTGGTAGGTCAGCCGCTTCCTGCGAGCGCGATGTCGAACGGATTCTCGTCCGCATCGTTGGTCGCAATGTGAAGCGCCGCACTTCGAGGACCCGTGGGGGCGGGCGCGAAGGTGACCGTGAAGGTCGTGCTCGTCCCGGGTGCGAGGGTCGTTAGGCTCAGGGCGGTGATCGCGAAATCCGAAGAATTGGCGCCGTCTTTTGTAATGCTGCCAAGCGACAAGTCCACCGCGCCGGTATTCCGAATTGTGAAGGTCTTCTCAACCGTCCCGCTGCTCGGACTCAGGGAGCCGAAGTCCAGAGTGCCAACCCCATCCACAAGGTTGCTCCCGACCGGCTGTTCAATTGCTACTTCTGGCACGAGCCCGTGTGCATGCGCCGCCAAGTGCGACGTCGACATGATGAACGATTCGAAACCCAAGTATGTGCCGAGTGCGACGGTTGCCCTCCACCATCATGTTCACGCGAGTGCGCATATCGGGCACGCCGAAGGTCTGCTCCGCATCGCCGCCATACGTTGTGCCGATCAAAGAGAACAGTGCCTCTGCCTGGTCGATTTGGTAAAAAGCGCCGTCGAGCACCTTCCAGTTGTCGCCCACTAATCCGGAGGCGCCCCCCGCGGCCAGCAATCGCATCTCGCCTACGCAGGGAAACTGCATTCCGGAACTTTCAGTCGGGTAGATGCCGGCGAAGGAGATGATCCAGTGCATGACAAGCGAAGGCTGATAATTGCCCGCGGTGTTGCCGATTCCACCAGTGGATCCAGTCGCACCGCCGGCGACGGTATGCGTGTGCGCCGGAATGTCTGAGACCCCGAGCACCGTCTCGTTTGATCCGTTCATCTTTGCAATGGGCCAACTGCCGCTGCGATCAACGCCGTCGTCCCCGATGACGAGGCGGCCTCTTACATCCGGCAGCGCGAAATCATTGACCGCATCGCCGCCGTAAAGATTCGCGATGTGATTGAAAAGGAGCGTGTGCCCCGCCTTCGGTAGCAGGCGCCCATCGCAACGGCTCCAACCAGTGGGGCGCTGCGGCCAGGGCGCGATCATAAATCTCGATGAGGAAATGCAGTGCGAGCGCCGGCTGACGATTGTCCAGCGGCGCACTACTTCCCGCCGACGCGGTGTTGCCATTTCCGATTGTGTGCGTGTGCGGCGGTAGATTTGATTCGCTAAGGACCAGACTCGGCGCGCCGACGTTTGTGCCGAGTGGGTAATTGGGCAGCCCCGGCCCCTGCCCCGCTCCAACGGGCACCCGCCCGCGCAAATCCGGCAGCGCGAAATCATTGACCGCATCGCCGCCGTAAAGATTCGCGATGTGATTGAAAAGG
>JACCXA010000181.1 GCA_013697365.1 Chthoniobacterales bacterium | reverse complement strand
TCGAGTGGCGAAGAATACTGGGAGATCTTCTCGACGGATTACGGCCCGACGAAAACGCTGGCCGACTCACTCGGAGCGCGGCGCGAAGAGTTTCACCAGACGTGGGTGGACTTTTTCGAAAAGGAATACCGCCAGGGCGACGAGATTGTGCACGATCGCGAGTGGCTGCTGATCCTCGGGACGAAACGGTGAGGAGAGTTGGGGTAATTAGGAATTAAGAATTAAGAAATGGCGGGGCCGAAGGCGGACTTCGGACTCTCGACGGGGTAAGCCGAGTGAGGAATGGAAAAGTGACGAGCGATTTGTGGAACCAAGTCGGAGGAGTTCGCGAACGCAGAATGCGTTCACCAGCACGCCACAGGCATGCGGTACCCAAAATCGGAGACAGCAGGCGAGACGCCCGCTGGCCGCACATCCGGGACGGCCGTGCTCCGGGCCGCGACAACGCGGAAGATTACGCGACGACCAGGCGGCCTTTCGGCTCGGGCACAGGGATGCCGTCTTCGGTCGCCGTCTGAAGCCAGAACGCAACGGCTTCTTCTGCGTTCGCGATCGCTTCGGCACGGGTGTTGCCGTGCGCCATGCAGCCGGGGAGTTCCGGAACATCAACGACGAACGCATCGTCCTCTGTGCTCCACCAAACGATCATTTCATAGCGCGGCGTTTCCATTCGTTAGAGCAGTTTATACTGCGCCAGGATTTTTCGCACCTGTCGAACTTTGTAGGGTTTCGCTTTCGAGCCTTCGCGCTGCAGGTTGATGCGTTCCATCACGCCGGACTTCGTGAAGATATGATGGCTGCCGGAGACGCGCATCCGAAAGCCTTTCGCCTCGAGTAGCTGGCATATCTCATCGAAGCGGATATTCGCGTCCGATTCGCCGCGCAGTAGTTTCTCAAGGGTTTTGTCGACGCTCACGGACGCCTTTGTGTTTATTCGCTGAGCTCTGCAAACGCGATCTCAATCCGCTCTCGTGGGTTTTGAGGTCACAAGTTGTGACTGCAAAACCCAAACCGCCGAAAAATGCGGTCACAGTTTGTGACCCCATGGAAGGGGGGATGAGCAATTCGGGAACTGAAGTTCGTGAACGCTCGAACGTTCACCATCACGCCGGAGGCATGCGCTACCCCGGAATTTCGACTAACACAGCAGGCGAGACGCCCGCTGGCCGCACAGCCGAGACGGCTGTGTTCCTTACCGCCAGGTCGCGGCGCTGAGGCCCCCCAATTTGAAATCACTGCTCCTGCTCCCCGACACAATCCGAGCGGCGCATCTCGCGTTCGGCCGCGAGCCAATCGAGTTGATCGAGCTGCTCCTCGGTGAGCGAAGACGGCGAATCCAATGCGCTGAGCAACGGCAGAAGGTGTTTCCGTCGCGCACGTCTCGCAGCGAAGCGGCACCAGACGGCTGCGTCCTCATTGAAGCGGCGCACGTTCTCTTGCACGCCATTGATGAGGAAGGTCACCAGGTTTCATTATGATTCGCGCGGCCGGAATTGCCAGCTTGTAGTCCAGCATCAGATGCGGGTCGAACCTCGAGCGCTCGGCAAAACGTGAGTTTGCGGGGAGCAGATGGTTGCTACAGAGCAGGCGAGACGCCCGCTGGCCGCACAGCCGAGACGGCCGTGTTCCGCTGCGCAAAACGCCACGGACCGAGCTTACGCCCTTTGGCTTGAGTTCTTGAGGATGAAGGCGATGACCAGGCCGGCGACGAAGAAGCCGATCACTTCCATGAGGATGTTGGCCACGGTGTAGGTGGTGTTGAAACCGTACCAGTTCCAATACGAAAGGTTAGTCGCAACCGCGGCAAGGAGCCCGGCCACGCTGACGAAGAGGACACGACTGCCGAAGGTGGCGAGAGCGGTCTGGGCCAGGAGGTAGACGATCAGAAGGGCTTCCAGAAAATTGATGCCGAACTCGACCGCGAGCGTCTGAGGGAAATTGAAGGTGGACCCCGCCGGCTTGTAAACGAGCAGGCCGGATGGTTTCGTTTTCATCTCTTCCATCATCCGTTCCATCGCATCCCTTTTCTCTTTGGCGGTGGCGTCGGGGCCGAGGCCGCCGGTGGGAAACATATACATGCCGGGCTTGTCCCCGATTGATGATGTGAGCACGGACGAAACGCCGTCCACGCCCGGCAGCAGGGTCATGCCGGCGTCGCCGAGCGGGGTAAACATGTGGGCGACAAACCCCCAAAGGAATATGGCGAGAGCGCCCAGGAATGCGGCGAGGAAGTGTTTTGCGGTCATGGTGTGCAACCCGGCTGGGTACAGGTTTTTGTTATCAGTTGCTGGATATTCTGGGAAGAGGATTTGTAGGAGGAGGAAGAGATGTCAGATCGTCAGATGTCAGATCGTGCTGTTCTATGAGGAGGGTGCGGGAAATTCGATAAGATCGACGCGAAGTAAGGTGACGGGGCTGGTGCGGCCGCGGCCGTATCGAGGGCGCGTAGGGCGCTGAGACAACGAACGCTATATAGCAGGCGAGACGCCGGCTGAGCGCACAGCCGAGACGGCCGCGTTCCGATGCGCTGAAGGAGCGCGATGCACGCACGGAGGCGGCTCCGTCCTGGTTGAAGTGCCGGACGTTCTCTTGCACGTCATTGTTGATCGTGGTCAATCGGTTTGCGGTTCCCTGAACCCTGTCCCCATTAACAATTATTTCGCACCGATTGCGCGGTTGCCAGGCGGCCGGTTCTTCTTCAACTGGCAATGGCAAAGACCTGCGTTATAAACAACAGCTTCGAAGGACGCGGTCCAGCGGATCAATCAATGAAGCCGTCGCTCTCCCCCGGACGTCGCAGTTCTGAGCCACTGGCGCGCGTCACTCAGCTTGATGGCTTGCGCGGGTTCGCCTTTTTGGTGGTTTTTGTCGTCCATCTGAATTTGCCTTCCGGCTTGCCCGAAGCACATCCTTGGATCGAGCGGCTGAAGGAACTAGGCTGGATCGGGGTCCCGTTGTTTTTCACTCTTTCGGGTTACCTGATCACAGAGCTGGCACTCCGGGAAGGGCCTGCCTTTTCGTTGCGACGGTTCTATGCCCGGCGCGCTTTGCGACTCTGGCCGTTGTATTTCACGGTTGTCGTCCTCGGGTTGCTGGCGTGGCAGGTGCCGCAGTTGCGCGAGCTCAGACTGGCCGCATCGCCGCACTGGGCTGTTCCGCTTTGCACCTTCACGATGAATACGGCGCTGAGCGGAAATCCCGACGGAGCACGAAGTGCCGGCGCGCTCATCCCGCTCTGGACGCTCTGCGTAGAAATGCAGTTCTATCTTTTCTGGGCAGTCGTGCTGCGATACTCGTCGCGGCGTTGGGCGCTGGTGTTCTGTCTCGCGATTCTACTGGCGTCGCTGGTCGCGCGGTTCGTCGTTCCTTTGGACCGCTACTTCCTCTTTTACCGCATGCACACGGTCGTAAATTGTGTGCCCATTATGATCGGCGCGGCGCTCGCTCTCCTGAATGCGAAGCGCTGGAGATTGAGCGAGACAACATCGAACGTGGGGCTGGCTGGCGCGGTCATCGCCGGTTTGATTCTCGCCTATCTTGAGTGGCCCTTTCCGACCCACACCTGGAGCGGTGCACTTCTGCTGATCGCGGCCGACACGCTCTGCCTGATGTTGCTTCTTCTCACCCTCTGTGGTGCCGGCTTTCTCCGGACAGTGTTCGAATCGCGTCCGATGCGGCGGGCCGGGACGTTGAGCTACGCTGGTTACGTTTTTCATCTTCCCGTTCTCTGGAGCTACTATCCGATGAAGGAAGCGTTGCTCGGCGGTAGTTCGTGGCGCTTGCCGAATACCGTCTCTGTCGCGCTCGACGCAGCCGTCTGCTTAACCATCACTCTAATTTGCGCAAGTCTCTGGCATAGCCTGGAGAGGCCGTTGCGGAGAGCACGCGCGGAACTGCGCATGCCACAAGCAAGAGATCTGAGCCCGGCGGGAGCGCCCTAGAGCACCACAAGGTCAAGCGTTGGAGTGCTTGGCTATTTCGTTCGGTCCGAGTCCGTTTGCTCGCGCAGCGATTTGTACTCGTTGCCGGGATTCCATGACGGCCAACTCGTAGAATCCGCGAGCTCGCGGCCGAGGGCGTAGGCGACGCTCGCCTCCTGGACGGTGCCGGCGAAGGTCCACCGCGGATCGAATTGATCGCAAGGCTGATGGTAGCAGCGCTTGTTATAGTCGGCGACAATCCGCTGCCCGGCCGCGGTGCCACCGGCGACGAGGTCGCGCCCGGCGCGAAAGGCGAGCGCAGGCACGCCGCGGCGGGCGAACGGGAAGTGGTCGGAACGGAAATACCAGCCCGCTTCCGGGTTTGGCTCGGGGGTGACTCGCAGACCCTGTGCCTTCGCGACGCGGGCGAAATCTTCCTCGAGCGTTGTGCGCCCGCCGCCGATGAGTTCGATGTCGCGCGCGGCGGGAAGGACAACGTGCGGATCGAGGTTGATCACCGCAGCAGTGGTAGCGAGCGGGTGGAGCGGATGCGCCGCATAGAAGTCGGAGCCGAGGAGGCCTTTCTCTTCCGCAGTCCAGGCGGCGAAGACGACGGTGCGCGCGGGCGGTTCGCCTTGCTTGAAGGCGCGCGCGATCTCCAACACCTCCGATGTGCCAGTGGCATTATCGATTGCTCCATTGCGGATGGCGTCGCCTGTCTTATCGGGGCCGTTCTGGCCGTTCGCATCCCAGTGGGCACCG
>JACCXA010000158.1 GCA_013697365.1 Chthoniobacterales bacterium | reverse complement strand
GCTCCGCACCGCGCACGAGCTCGAGCACCCTTTCAGCGCAACCCCACGAAAGGGTAAAGCCAGATCCGCCGTGCCTGTAATTGTGGATTACAACACGGCCGCCGCGCTTCCAGTCATCCTCGACACGGACACCCGCGCGCCGGTAGGGACGAAGCCCGAGACGCCTGCGCCAATTACCGCCACTGACGAAGTGGGACTCGCCATAGTCACGACAATGATGTGCGTGCGCAGCGTGTCTCTTTCACCTACAGTCTTGGGAGATGGTTGCCGCGGCTGAATTGACGTTGAGCGATAGAATTCTGGCTGGTGAGCGCATCAGCACCGACGAGGCGTTGGAGCTTTATCGCTGGCCCTTGGAGGAACTCGGCGCTCTGGCTAGCGCGCGCCGCGATCTGGCGAAGCGTACCAGCTACTCGGATCGGGGCGACGAGATCGTGACCTACATCGTCGACCGCAACATCAATTACACCAACGTCTGTAACGTCTACTGCAAGTTCTGCGCGTTTTACCGGACGCAGAAGGATGACGATCATTACGTGCTGACGCGGGAGCAGCTCGACGACAAGCTGGATGAGCTGAGCGCTGCCGGGGGCGTGCAGATTCTGATGCAGGGGGGACATCATCCGAAGCTGCAATTCGATTGGTACCTCAGTCTACTTCGGCACATCCGCGAAAAGTATCCGCACATCAACATCCATGGGTTCAGCCCACCAGAGTTCCAGCATTTCGCGGAAGTTTTCAGGATGCCGCTCCGGCAGGTCATCTCCGAATTCAAAGGTGCCGGGCTCGGTTCCATCCCTGGCGGCGGAGGCGAGATCCTGGTCGACCGAATCCGGCAGCGCATCTCCCCCTTGAAATGTAACTCGGAGCAATGGCTCGAAGTCATGCAGGTCGCCCATGAGCTGGGCCTGAAATCGAGCGCGACGATGATGTTCGGCCATGTCGAGACGGTAGAAGACAGAATCGAACACCTGCAACGGCTCCGCGATCAGCAGGATGCGTCCGGCGGCTTTACGGCTTTTATCTGCTGGACGTTTCAACCAGAGAATACCGTCCTGAAGATCAAACGACGCACCGGTGTGGCTGAGTATCTCCGGATGCAGGCGCTCTCCCGAATTTTTCTGGATAATATTCCCAATGTGCAAAGCTCATGGGTGACGCAGGGGCCGGACATCGGGCAGGTGGCGTTGCGTTACGGTGCGAACGACTTCGGGTCTGTTATGATGGAAGAAAACGTGGTGAGCAGCGCGGGCACCACCTTTCGCCTGGACGCGGCGGAAATCGAAGGGCTTATCCGCGAGGCAGGCTATGAGCCCCGGCGCCGGAATAATTGGTACGAACTCTTGAATTAGAACGCGACGGTGCGTTCTTCTTCGCCGCGAGAGCCCTTCGGGACCCAATTTCGCGCCTTGACGATACGCTGCTCCTTACCAACTAATACGGCCTGCATCGGGCCGGGCTCTCCGTCGTCAGACTTTATCTCTATGAATTACACCGCCGGTTTATTCCGCAGCTTCGCGTTCTCGATCGTGTTCGCGCTTCTGTTTGCGCTCCTGCCTGCGTCGAGCGCTCACGCCCAGGGGGTAAAAATCAGAGCGATCGAGGTCCAATACACGGGCCCCGAAACCATCAGCCGCGAGCGCATTCTGGCGCAAATCCGCACCGCGGTAGGGCAGACATATTCCGACGCGATCGCGGAGCAGGATATCCGCAACCTCTACTCGACTGGTCTGGTGCAAAACGTCCGAATCTTCGGCCAACAGCAGGGTGATGGCGTCAAGGTCATCGTGGCCGTTCAGACCCGGGGCGTAGTCAACGAAATTGAGATCGATGGCGCCACGCGGTTGTCGGCGAAGTCGTTGCGCAAGAAAATCGCTCTGAAGGTCAACTCGGCGCTGGATGAAGATGCCCTCGGCAAAGGCCGGCAGGAGATCATCGATGCCTATCGCGCCAAGGGCTTCAACGACGTGGATGTGCAGTATCGGGTCGATTCGAACCAGGCCCGCGGCACTTCGCGGGTTGTTTACACCATCAATGAAGGATTGAAGGGCGCGATCAGCCGTGTCCGCTTCGAAGGCAACACTGCGTTTGGTGATCGCATTCTGCGCAAGCAAATGAAGACCAAGGGCAAGACGCTCATTGCCTTCATCGATAAGTCAGGCCGGCTGGACGAATCGCAGTTGCAACAGGACCTCGACGCAATCCGCGAGTGGTATCAGGATCACGGCTACATCGATGTAGAAATTCCCGAGGTGCGCCGTGAGCGCACCCGTGGCCGGATGGTGCTCGTGATCCCGATCTCGGAAGGGCCGAAATACTCCGTCGGGCGCATTGCGATCAACGGCGCGAAAAACACCTCGCCCGACAAGATTCGCGCTCTGATCAAGTTGAAGGAAGGCAGCGTCTATTCTCCGAAAACAATTCGGGAAGACGCCAAGAAAATCGCCGACGCCTACGGGAGCGGCGGCTTCGTCGACCTTGTCATTCAACCGCAGGGTTTACCAAGCGGTCCGAACAAGATCGACGTCACTTTCAACATCGAGGAGGGCAATCGTTCCTTCGTGCAGCGGATCAACATCGTCGGCAACAGCCGCACCAAAGACAAAGTTATCCGGCGCGAAGTGCTAATCGCCCCGGGCGATCTCTATAGCACGACCCGTGTCGAGACGAGCAAGAAGCGGCTCGATAACCTGGGCTACTTTTCTCGGGTGGAGGCTTATCCGGAGGAAACCGGCGTGCCCGGGCGAAAGGATTTGACCGTCCAAGTAGAAGAGAAGCGAACGGGTGCGCTAAATTTTGGGGCCGGCTTCAGCACAATCGATAGCATCGTCGGTTTCGTCGAAGTTTCCCAGGGGAACTTTGACATCATGAACTGGCCTAATTTCACCGGGGCCGGTCAGAAATTCCGAATGCGAATCCAATACGGGGGGAGCCGCAAAGATATCGTCGTCGCGTTGACTGAGCCGTATTTCCTCGATCGGCGTCTCTCGCTCGGCGGCGAGATTTTCTATCGCGAAGCCAACTTCCTTAGCTCCGTTTACGACCAGAGGAATTACGGTTTCTCCATTGTCGCTCGCCGGGCCCTGGGACGTTTTATGTCGGGGAGCGTCGAATATCGGCTCGAAGAGATCGAGATCTTCAATGTCGACAACGATGTCTCTGAATTGATCGGTCTGGAGGAAGGAACGCGCACCAAGAGCCAGATCACCACCAGTTTTGTCTTCGACACGCGCGACAATCCATTCCTGACTCATAGGGGCCAGCGCGTGATCCTGACGCCGTTCATCTCTGGCGGGTTTCTCGGCGGCGACACACAGCTTTTCGGCTTCGAGCTGCAAGCCTCCCAATACTTCACTTTCCCCTACGATCTTATCCTGCTTCTCAACGCCGAGATTGCATCCGTGGATACCTGGGGCGAAGGCGAGCGCGTTCCGATTTTCGACCGTCTCTTCCTTGGCGGGCCGAACAATCTGCGCGGTTTCGAGTACCGCGATGTCGGTCCGAAGGATGAAAACGGTGAGCCACTGGGCGGTAAGACGCTGGCCCGCGCGACCGTCGAGTTGACCTTCCCGATCGTCGAAAAGGTGCGTGGGGCCGTCTTCTACGATATCGGCTTTGTCGAACCGAAAGCCTTCAACGCTGGAGGCCGCGCTGCGTCCGACGTCGGTCTGGGCCTGCGACTCGACCTGCCGATTGGGCCGTTGCGTCTCGATTACGGCTATCCGATTCAGACTGGCGGAAACAATAATCGCTCTGGCAAATTTAACTTTAACGTCGGCTATCAATTTTGAACGAACAGGTTTGTCTGGAGTCTATACCCCTCTCCAATTACCTCTTTTACACCTCTTTATGAAAAAGCTCATCGCTGCTGCCCTTCTCGTCTCCGTCGGCCTTCCGATCTCGTCTTACGGTCAGAGCCCAATGAAAATCGGGACCGTCGATATGAACCGCGCGTTTAAGGAGTACGGCAAAACCAAGGAAGCTGAGTCCAAGATCAATGACGCGAAAAACGCGGCCAAAAAGGAGTACGACGAGCGCGCCGAGTCTTATAAAAAAGCGCTCGATGAGATCAACAAGCTCAATCAACAGCTCGAAGCTCCGGCTTTAAGCGCTGACGCGAAAAGCGCAAAAGCCAAGGAGCGCGACGAGAAGATCGCAACCATCAAGAACATGGAGCGCGAGATCAACGAGTTCCGGCAGACGCGGGAACGGCAATTGCAGGAACAGGCTTTGCGCATGCGTGAAGGCATCGTGAAGGAGATCACCGAGATCGTGATGGACAAGGTGAAGGCGAACAATCTCGACCTTGTTTTCGACAAGTCCGGCATGAGTCTCAATGGTGTTCCTCTCCTGATGTATTCCCGCGACACCGTCGAATTTACCAACGACATTGTGACCGCGCTGAACAAGCCGGGTCGTGCCACCGACGCGCCCGTGCCAGCTAGCCCCGCATCGAGCGCGGCCGCCTCGGCCAGCCCCACCAAGCCGACCCCAAAGCCTTAAGCTTTCTTTTTGATTCTTCGAAAAGAACACACGCGGCGTCCCCGCGTGTGTTTTTTTGCTGAATGGCAGTAAGGTTCGGCCCATCGCCCGCCCCGCGTGACCTCTGCGGGCAAATCACATGGCTTTCCTGCACGCGCGAATCCATCTGCTCTTTCTAGCCGGCCTCATTTTGCTAGCGCCGGCGCCAGCTGCCTTTGGCCAGGAGTGGGAGAATTCGGTTGGCCCGATGGTGCGCGGTTCCTTCCCTGACATGCGGCCGCTGCGCGTTCAATACGCATTTGGCTGGAATGGGTTTACCGCTGCGACCGCCGAAATTCGTCTGACCAAAGCCACCGACAACCAGCTCCAGATCGAAGCCGCCGGACAAACGGTTGGCCTGGCGAAGACCCTATGGAACTTCGAAGCCAAACATCTGGGTTTAGTCGACGCGCGAACCCTCCATCCCATCCAGGTGCGCGAGACCGAGACCGTCCGAGCAAAGAAATGGACGTCGGAATTGAATTACTCTTCGAACGGTGTGATCAGCCAGCGCGCCGAGCAACGCGGCGAATCGACAAAGTCGAAGACGCGCGAGTTTCACTTCCCAAACATCCAAAGTCTCGACTCGGCGCTGCTCTATCTGAGATCGAAGTCGCTCGAAAACGGTGCCGTCGAGCGAATCGTCGTCTATCCTTCCACTGCCGGTTATCTGACGACGATGATCGTGCTCGGCCGGGAGAAGATCACCGTCGCCTCAGGATCCTATGACGCTATCAAGCTGGATGTGCAGTTGAATAAGATCGGCAAGAAGCGCGAGTTGCTGCCGCACAAGAAATTCAAGAAGGCGACCGTCTGGCTCTCCGATGATCCAAACAGGCTCGTCCTCCGGATCGAAGCGCAAATCTTTATCGGCGCCGTTTTTGCGGAACTGCAGTCGATGCAACTAGAGAACGGGAAGCCCTAGCGAGAGCAGAGCTCGTCGCGGAGCCCACGGGAGCGTCAGCGCGGAATGTAGATGCGCTCGCCGCGTGGAGCGAACCGCGGCCGCTCGAATCCCCGGCGCGTCGGAGCCGTCACTCCAGGCGCTCGTTGGCCGGGCAACAGGCCGAGCGCAGCCAGCGTTGGCATGTCGAGACGACCGTTTGGTTGCATTCCGAACCGAGCTTGATAAGCGCGCACTGCGAACTCCATCCCAGGCCCGTATTCGCCGTCCACGCCACTGCGATAATATCCCCGGCGGGCCAGCAAAGTCTGCGCACCAATGATGACACGCTGTTGTAATTCCGGACGCGCGATTTCGTAGGGTGTGCCTTGGAAGAGGACCCGCGGCTCCTGCGGCCGATAGAACGGAAGAGAACCCGGAGCGGACGTAGGCGGCGGTGGCCCGAATTCATCCACCTCCTCCACTGACGGCTGGGGCGGGCGTTGCGGCTGCGTGGCGCGAGGCTTGATGGGTTCGGGCGGAAGCGATGCCGCTGGTCTGGGTGGCGTCGCCGCGGGCGCGGGAGGAGCAGTCGACGCGGCGCCCTTCAGGCCTAACGATTTCCGCGTTTCCGTATTCAGTTCGCCAGTGATCTGCAGGCCATTGCGAATTTGATA
Source organism: Chthoniobacterales bacterium (assembly GCA_013697365.1). Classification (GTDB taxonomy): domain Bacteria; phylum Verrucomicrobiota; class Verrucomicrobiia; order Chthoniobacterales; family UBA10450; genus JACCTI01. The sequence continues at coordinate 25,571 of JACCXA010000158.1, read as the reverse complement.
ACGCCGAATGGCCGCAGTCGTGTCCGTGTCTTTTGTCCCGGTGATCTCGCCGTAAAAAAAGCCCTGATCCTTAAGCGTCTGTTGCACCGAAGCGATCGTGGAATCGGCGCGCAACGTTGAAACCGCGAGCAAGGAAAACAACGCGAGAATGGATGCGACTTCTCTCATACAAGTGGGTTCGTTTTGGACGCGCCTGACGAGCGCTCTATTCAGGGCTGGCGTCGCCGAGCGCCAGGGTGGCGGGCCGCACCCCCGCGAGATCCCGGTATTGGACGAGGCCCTCCGTGATCGCGAGCGCCAACTCCTCCCGATAGCCCTCGGTCGTCAGCTTCGCGATGTCTTCGTCGTTCGAGAGAAATCCTCCCTCCACCAGCACGGCCGGATGCCGCACGTTCGCCACCACGTAGAATTGCTGCGCCGTCGTTCCGCGGTTAAAGGCACGCGTTCGCGCGACGATGGCCTCCTGCACAAAGGCCGCGAGGCTTTGGCTCTCGATGTTGCCCGGTTCGCCCAAAGCTGGTTGTAGGAAGGGTAGCCAGGAAGGGATGCTCGATTTCGGCGCCTGCTGCGCGGCGTAGAAGGTCTGCACGCCCGTGGCCGCAGCGCGTGCGCCCTCATCGAAATGAATGCTGACAAAGATGCAGTTCCGCTCACGGTTGGCCGCGGCGGCGCGCCGAGCGAGAGAAATCCATTTGTCGTCCCGGCGCGTCATCATTGTCTCGAAGCCCCGTTTTTGAGCGAGCCGCTCAAGCCGGTGAGCTACATCCAAAGCGAGGTCCTTCTCGAGGACCCCGTTTCGCATAGCGCCCGAGTCCTGTCCTCCGTGGCCCGGGTCGATCAGGACCATCGTCGCGCCAGCAGTTTGCGGCGCTTTCTTTCTTTCCGTGCGCCCTCGCCCTGGCCCCGGCGCGAGCTGGAGCCAGACGAACGAAACGAGCATCAAAACTAATCCAGTTAATGCAAGCCCATGACCTGCCCTTCTCCTGAGCTCGCGTCCGGACATGCTCGCAGCTGGTGGAGGCCTAACCCGCAGTGAGCGCTTTAACTTCGTCGTCAGCGAGGGCGCGATAGCGAATCGCCCTGCGCGCGTCGCGTTCGAGGATTGCGCCCTCGATTCCGCTTCCGGTGAGCTGCTCCTGCAACCTGGCGGCGATCGCTTCCTTCCCTGGCAGCTCACGCGCGCCATCATCGCTCGAACCGATGTGTCCGACCGTCCACGCCTCCAGTCCTGTCTTCAAAGCAGAACGCAAACTCCCGTCCGGTTTATGCTCTCGTTTCAGGAACGATTCCATCAATTCGGTCGCTGCGCGGGTTCCACTAAGCGCGCCAAAATCCTGTCGCGTCTCCGAAAAGGTGGCGCCGTTAGTCGCGATCGCCCCGTCGTACTCCACCCGCAGAAACAGATCGTCTTCCGGTTTATCGCCAATCTCGGCGAAGAGCATGCGGGCCAGATACGGCGCGCCGTAGATTTGTTCGAAGCCCGCCTTCAGGACCGGGCTCAACGAATAATACGCCAGTCGCCGCAGCGACACGTCTGCCGCCGAGCGCGTGAACCCTTCCGTGCTGGCCAACTCGATCGCGGCCATTCGCAGCCGCTCGATATCGCCCGGATGTCCGATCGCCCCCATCGCGATACGGTCGTAGATTTCATAAACCTTCTGGCGCGTCCGGCCGAGCGTCACAAACAAAATTCCGTCTCTGTAACCGACGGCCGCAATCGGGCTGCCGCTCGCCAGTTGTGTCTCGATGTACTCGCGTCGATTCGCGACGGCCTCGACCCAGCGATAAGGCTCTTCGGTCATGCCACGCTCCTTTTGAAGAGCGCCCCGATCTGTTTGTCCGGCAGCGTCGTGATCCCAGCCTGCGAGACGATTTTTATCACCGGGAAGATTCTGGCGTTGCGATCTACACCGCCAGTCGCCGTGTCGGACTCCGCGGCCGTATCAAGAGCGCGCAAGGCTACCGTGACCGCCTCGTCCTGCTCCATTTCCAGCAGCGGCTTCTTTCCCCAGTTGTTCTCATAATAGAGGATGCCGCGCACGGCCGGTGAGCCCGATCCAGTCGCGGCGAAATCTGTCACTTCAAAGTTCGCGCCCATCGCATCATAGAAATAAAGACGAGCCGCTGGATCGGCGCCGGCATCGTACGTCGCGAAGATCGGCACCACGATGCCGACACCCTGCATGACGAAACCGAAGTTATCCCGCAGGAGCTTCGACAATGCGCGCACTTTGCCGTCCACGCTCATTTCCTGCAGTTGTGTCCGGCGGAAAAATTGGAAGGAATGTTCCAGGACACGCGCCATCTCCCAGGCGGTTGCGGGCACACCCGCGATGGCCATGATGGAGTGCCGATCGATCTCCAACACCTTGTCGGCGCGATCATAGACAACCGTGTTTCCTGCCGTCGCACGCCGATCTCCCGCTACGAGCACGCCGCCTTGAAATTTGAAGGCCAGGATGGTCGTTGCTTGCGTCTGCGGAATGGCTTCGGACCCCGGCGCCGCCGCCATTGGGACGCCAGGCGCAGCTGGGAGGAACCCTTTGCGGCGCAGCAATCCGGCGAAGTCATCCACGCCGCCCGAGAAGCCACAGCTGAGCGCCGTAGAAGGCAAATCCATCACTGGCCGGTGCGCTGGCGATATCGCTTCGACTGGTTCGGATCGACTTTGCGCATCTTCCTGAGCAGATCCTCTGTATCGGGCCGAGGAACGTCGGGCGCCTTGGGTCCCTCATCATCACAACCCTGCTTCGGAGCCCAGGGGACGGTAGGTTTTTGGACGCGTTCAGGCATGGAAAAAAGCTAGAAACGAATCCGCCAAACGCAAGCGGGGGGGCGTCATGATACCTTCGGCATTTTGGAGCGAAAAGTTGACTGATATGGCTCAACAGCCATATCCTGAACTCGTGACGAAGATGACTATGTTTATCGACGAAGAGCTTCTCGCCAGAGTGATGGGCCTGACGGGACTTAAAACCAAGACCGAGGCGGTGGAGTTTTCTCTCCGCGAAGCTGAACGAAAGGCCAAGCTCGGGCGTTTGCTCTCGAAGGAGAAGCTTGCAGCTGATGAGTGGAAAGAAAGCGTGGATCCCGCATACGATCTGACGGCGTTGCGCGTCGCAGAGATGCCGTCGAAGAACCGCGCAAGACGTGGTCCTCGTTGATTCATCGATATACATCGGGCTTTTGCGCCGCGGCCAGGATCCGGTTGGCGAAATAGCGCGGTCGTTTGATATCACCGAGATTGTCGGTTGCAGTGTGGTGCGTTGCGAAGTCTTGCGGGGAATCGTCCGCCCAAAGGTGAAAGTGCATCTCGCCTCCTTTTTCGATCTTTTGGTCAATGTCGCAATCGACCATCGTGTCTGGCGGGAAACCGAAGAGCTGGCGTAGCAAATGGATCGCGCCGGGAAAGTCTTGCCGCTCACAGATCTGCTTATTGCGGTCTGCGCCTTACGCGCCGGGGCTGCTGTTCTTACCTCCCACCGGCACTTCGAGACCGTTCCGCGCTTGCGACTGGCGTCGTGGTAATCCCGCGGGTGCGAACTTGCCAGCCGAGAGCGCGCCTGCAAAGGTGTCCCGGATGAAGCCGCTTGCGATCTATCTTTCCGTCTTCGCGGTTGCCGGGGCCCTCGCCACGCCCGCTTCGGCCCAAACCGCTGCCCGCAGCGCCAATGATGCAACGGCGCTTGAGAGCCTGACGAAGAAGATCGACGAGCAAAATTCAAAAATCGATGCGCTTTCGCAGCAGCTCTTGAAGCTCGAACAGCTCGTTTCCAATTTGCGGCCTGGCGTTATGATCGGCGAAAGCGCCCCGGCTCCCGCGGGCAGCGCCGTGCCGGTCGCGCTGCCGGTTGTGCCTCAGAGCGGAAACGCCCACGTCGTCGCCAAAGGCGAAACGCTCACGTCCATCGCAAAGACGCACAAAGTTGGCGTGACTGAACTGCAAAAGTTCAACCACATCGAGAACGACCGCGCGTTGCAGATCGGCCAGACAATTATGATCCCGACGCCTGGCGCCGCTTCTCCCAGTGCTTCCCCCAGCGCGGCTCAGCCTAACGAGTGATGGAGAGCCCGGCTGGCCATCAGTGGTATCTGCGGAAAAACGAAGACGGCAGCGTCTTTGGCCCGCTCAGTTTTGACCAGCTGGCCCGCTGGGCTTCTTCGGCCCAGGTCGCACCTCACGATTCCATTTCCACAGATGCGCTCACTTGGATCAAAGCGCCCATGCTCCCGGAGCTTGACATGGACTGGATTGCCGAGGTCACCAGCGAACGTCTTTATGGGCCAACTACCCTGGGCGCGATTCGCGAGTTCATCCGGCTCGGTGAGATTGATGACGCCACGTTTGTGATCAACACCTGCGACGCAACGCGGCGACAGACTCGGGACATTGCGCATTTGCTCGAATCGCTCCCTGCCGAAGAGCAGGAAACAACGGAAGCGCCGGACGGAGGTGTCGCCGGCCCTGCCGCGACCGGCATGTCGATTGCCGTGGAAGAACGGATTCGTGAATTGGAACAGGCGCTTCGGGAAGAACGGCGTGCGCTCGGCGAATCCGAAGAACGCTATCGCGAACTCGAGATGCGATATCGCGAAGCGGTCTCGCCTGATCTCGCACTCTAGGGCTCGACTTCAGCCGAATCGACCGCCGTCATCGCGACCGGCGATGGCTGCTGCGGAGCGGCCACTTCTGTTTCCGCCGTTTTTTCCAGAAAGCTTTGCTCCCAAAGCCGCGCGTATTTGCCTCCCTGCTCCAGGAGTTCGCCGTGTTTTCCGCGCTCGATGATCCGTCCCCGCTCCAGCACCAAAATCTGGTCGGCACGAAGAATCGTCGAGAGGCGATGAGCAATCACGAAACAGGTGCGGTGAAACATCAAGTGCTCGAGCGCTTCCTGGATAAGTCTCTCGGTAGTGGTGTCGACACTCGCAGTCGCTTCATCGAGCACCAGAATCGGAGGGTCTTTCAACAAAGCGCGCGCAATTGAAAGCCGTTGCTTTTCCCCGACGCTCAGCTTCACACCGCGTTCCCCCACCTTGCTATTCAAGCCGTCGGGAAGACGATCGATAAAGGGCCGCGCATTCGCCGCATCCGCCGCGCGCAGGACATCTTCGTCGCTCGCATCGGGGCGTCCCATCAACAGATTTTCCCGGATCGTGCCGTTGAAGAGGAAGCTCTCCTGAGTCACCACCGCGACCATCTCACGCAGCCGGCGCATCCCGAATTCGCGGATCGGCGTGCCATCGATCAGAACTTCTCCGGCGTCGTACTCGTAAAACCGCGTCAGCAAATTCACGAGGGTGGATTTGCCGGCGCCGGTCGTCCCCACGAGCGCGATGGTCTCGCCCGGGCGAGCGTGAAAGCTGATGTGCTGGAGCGCGGGAGCCCCTTCCTTCCCGTAGGTGAAGCTGACGTTGTCGAACCGGACATCGCCTTTCATGCGCACGGTTTCTTTTGCGACATCCCAGCCCGGCTCGATCGGCTCGTCAATGATCTCGAAGACACGCTCACCCGCGGCCCGTCCGGCCTGCACCAATTGATTGAGCTGATGCAATTTGTTAATCGGTTCGTACAAAAATCCCGTGAGCATGAGGAAGGCGATCAGGTCGCCTACTTGCATGGCACCGCCCAGCACAGCCCGCGCGCCGACCCAGACGACGAGAACAATTCCGAGGGAACCGATGAGATACATTGAGGGGTGATAGAGCGCCCAGACCCGCATCACCACGAGTGTCGCATGACGCAACTGATCGCTGACTGCGTTGAAGCGGCTGTGTTCTTCGCGCTCGCGCACGAAGCTCTTGATCTGCCGGATGCCCGCGAGATTATCATGCAGCAGGGAGTTCATGGCCGACGAAGCGCGGCGTTGCAGCCGATAGCGGCGGTGCGCGGTCAGCGTATACCAAAGCGCTCCCCCAGCCAGGAACGGCGCCGGCGCCAGCCCGATCAGCGCCAGCGATGGACTCACGTAGAACATCATCCCGAGGACGATCACGACCTGCAGGACGGCGACCAGCCCCTGCTCCACCCCATCTATCAGCATGCGCTCGACGGCGTTCACATCCTCGAGAATGCGAGTCATCAAATCGCCCGTGGCGCGATTATCAAACCAGCGCAGCGGCAGCATCTGAATGTGCGAGTAGAGATCGCTCCGGAGATCGAAGATCACTTTCTGCTCGAAGGTGTTGTTGAGAACGATGCGGATCGAATTGAGCCCATGTTGCAAGACGAGGGCCAGCGCGGCGATCAGGACGAGCGGCGTGAGACGTTCCGCACGGTGCTGGTAGAGAACCTCATCGATTACGAGTTTCGTCACCGCAGGGAAGACGATTATCATCAGTGTGCCGACGATGGCGCAGGCGAGCGTAGCAGACCCGAGTAACGGATACCGCCGCAGATAACTGAAGACGCGCCAGACGATATTCATGGAAAAGCGCAACGTCAGCGACGGCTCTTGTCGGTGCAAGGCGCGCGACGGCGGAGGCCACTCGTAGGGGAAGCTGTTAGCTTCGCCAGTGTCGGGCTTGAGACTCGGGAAGCTAACAGCTTCCCCTCCAAGATTGCACCTGGTTGCCGCGCACCTAGAATTCCCACGTGGTCATCCGCCAGATCTTCATCTCATCAGGTCACAACTACTTTGGCCATGCGGGGCGGGAGCCCGATGATTATCCGCTCCGCGAAGTCGACGCGATCGAATGCGTGGCCGGTCACGGGATTCGCGGCGATCGCTTTTACGATTACAAAGACAACTACAAGGGCCAGGTCACCTTTTTCTCCCAGGAAATCTTCGAGGGGCTGAGCGCAGCTTTCTCCTTAGTTGAAAAATCGCCCGGTGCATTGCGGCGCAACGTGATTGTATCGGACGTGGATCTCAATCAGCTCATCGGCCAGGAATTCGAACTGCAAGGCCTTCGCTTTCTCGGCACGGCACACTGCAAGCCCTGCTACTGGCTCGACCAGGCGTTTTGTCCCGGCACGGAAGCGTGGCTGAAAGGGAACGGCGGTCTGCGCGCGCAGATCCTCACGAGCGGGTGGCTCAAAGTCGGAGCGGCGGAGTTCGCTGTCGCACAAGGTGCCCTCGCCATTTAGCGCCGTTCTTCTGGCCGGCGGCAAATCGACCCGCATGGGCACCGACAAGGCTTTCGTGGAAGTGGAGGGCCAACCGCTCTGGCAACGACAGCTTCGGATGCTCCAGGAACTCCACCCGCATGAACTGTTCATCTCTGCCCCGGCGCGCGACGAATGGAGTGATCAGGGTTACCTCATCATTCCCGACGCGCAGAAAAATAGCGGACCACTCGCGGGCGTGGTCTCTGCGTTGCGCCGAACTTCCACGCCTCTCCTTCTCGCTCTCGCCGTTGATCTGCCGTGCATGACCTCGGATTATCTCAGACACCTGCTGACTTTTTGCAGTGCGACCCGAGGCCTCGTGCCGCGCGATGAACCTCTTGTCGCTGTGTATCCGAAATCCGCGACCGCCTTTGCGGAGAGCTGCCTCGCATCCGGTCGCTACGCGATGCGAAATTTTGCGGCCGGTTGCGTTGCTGACGGGCTCGCCGTGGAAACGGAGATCGCACCTGCCGACGAACGACTCTTCCTCAACATGAACACGCTGGAAGATCTGGCTTCTGTAGCGGCCGTCTACGACCGCCGAATCCGGGATCCGCAGTGTCCGAATGCGGCGGTCACAGACCACCGCTACAGATGAACGATCATCGAGTCGAACACGAGCGCGGTTTCGCGGCCAAGGTCCCGTTCGGTCTGGGTCAGTGGAAGCCGCAGCACTTCCGCGAGATGGCGGGCGTGGTTTGGAAGAATAAGGACAACCTCCCTTACGCCTGGAAGGTTCTGAGCCGCGGCGTCTGCGATGGCTGCGCGCTGGGCGTCGCCGGGTTCCACGACTGGACGATCGATGGGGTGCACTTGTGCATGACGCGGCTGAATCTGCTGCGACTCAACACCATGCCGGCGCTCGACGTGGCACAGCTGTCGGACATCGCGTCGTTGGAGAAGTTGAACAACCGGGAGCTGCGCGAGCTTGGGCGTTTGCCTCATCCGATGCTGCGCGAGGAAGACGCGCCGGGTTTCCGCCGCATCACCTGGAACGAAGCCTACGAGCGTATCGCGCGCAGAATCCGCGGCGCCGATCCGCGCCGCCTCGCCTTCTATCTCACGTCTCGCGGGATCACAAACGAAGTCTATTACGTCGCGCAAAAAGTTGCGCGCTTCCTCGGCACGAACAACATCGATAACGCCGCGCGCATCTGCCATTCACCCTCCGGCGCGACGATGAAAGCGAGCATCGGCGTAGCCGCCACGACGTGCAGTTACAAGGATTGGTATGGGACCGATCTCGTCATCTTCTTCGGCGCCAATCCCGCGAACGATCAGCCAGTCGCGACCAAGTATCTGGAAGGCGCGAAGAAGCTCGGCACGAAAATCGTGATGGTGAATCCCTATCTCGAGCCGGGGATGAAGAAGTATTGGGTCCCGTCGAGCCTTGAAAGCGCACTCTTCGGAACGGAGATCGCCGACTACTGGTTCCCGGTCAACCAGGGCGGCGACATCGCGTTCCTTTCGGGTGTGCTGAAACTCCTGGTCGACAATGGCTGGATCGATCGCGCCTTCATCGAGGAACACACGGTTCAATTTGGGGAGCTGAGCGCGAAGCTCGAGTCACTGGACTGGCTCGCCATCGAAAAGCAGGCCGGATTAAAACGCGACAGCATGCAGCAATTCGCCGAATTGATCCGCGATGCGAAGAACGCGGTCCTCGTCTGGAGCATGGGCATCACCCAACACCCGTTCGGCACCGACTCCGTGCAGATGATCCTGAATCTCGCGCTCGCCCAAGGTTACATTGGCCGCGACAAGAACGGCGTCATGCCAATCCGCGGTCATTCCTCCGTCCAGGGCGGAGCGGAGATGGGCGCGTATGCGACCGCTTTTCCGGCTTATCAGCCGGTGAATCGGGAGAACGCGGCGGCGTTGTCGGCGCGTTATGGATTCGCCGTTCCTGATTGGCTCGGGCTGACCGCAACTGAGATGGTTGAATCCGCGCACCGGGGAGAGTTGGAAATGTTCTACTGCCTCGGCGGCAATTTCCTTCGTACGCTTCCGGAACCGGAATACGTCCGTGCCGCGCTCGAGAACGTCCTGATGCGAGTCCATCAGGACATCATTCTCACCGATCAAATGTTTATTCCCGCGCGCGAGGAGGTCATCCTGTTGCCTGCTAAAACGCGTTACGAGCAGGAAGGCGGCGGGATTGAAACAAGCACGGAACGGCGCGTCATGTTTTCGCCCCAGATCCCGCGGGAGGTCGGCGAAGCGAAGACAGAATGGAAAATTCTCCGCGAGCTCGCGGCGACGGTCGATCCAAGGCGGGCGCATCTTCTCGGTTGCGAGACCGGCCAGCAGATTCGTGAAGAAATCGCCGGAGTGATCCCCTATTACGATGGCGTGCAGTATTTCCGGGAAACGGGCGACGCCATCCAATACGGCGGCCGCCACTTATGCGAAGGCGGCGTGTTCCCAACGCCCGACGGCAAAGGACATTTCGGTGCGGTCGACTTGCCTGAGCTGACACGTCCGCCCGGTAGCTTCCACGTCAGCACGCGGCGCGGGAAGCAGTTCAACACGCTCATCTACGCGGAGGTCGATCCGCTTAATGGCGCACCGCGCGACGCCATCCTGATGAACGCTGACGATGCGGCGCGCTTCCACCTGCGGAGCGGAGACCCGGTCACGCTGGTGAACGACGTTGGCCGTTACGAAGGCCACGCCTTCCTTGCGCCAATCGCGCCTGGAAACCTTCAAGTGCACTGGCCAGAAGGAAACGTGATCATCAAACGCGGTGTCGTGGATCCGATCGGCGGCGTGCCGGATTACAACGCGGTCGTCCAGATCGAGCAAGCTGCCGCGCCGCCGCCTCACGCCAGTCCAGGCCAGCCCGCGCCGTCCATCGCGCAGCCCGACGGCGACATGAGTCGCCTTCCGCCATTCGGGGAGAAGCAATGAAGAGCGCCGCAAGTCGCGTCGCGTCGGTGCAGCGCTACGGTGCCGACGTCGCTGCGATGGAGGGTCCGGATTACGTCGCGGTTGAGGAACCGCTCGAGATCCGAATCGAAGGCCACAGCGTCGCCGTGGTTATGCGCACCCCTGGACATGACCGCGAACTCGCGGCCGGGTTTCTCCTGAGCGAAAACCTCGTGCATGCGGTGGCGGACATCTTCGACCTGACGCAATGCGGCAACGGCGAAAACGCGGTCAACGTTACGCTGCGCAATCCGGCGGTGTTCGATGCCGCCAGGTTGACGCGCCACGTCTTCAGCTCATCGAGCTGCGGCATTTGCAGCAAGGCGACGATCGACGCGGTGCAGAAAACGTATCCCGCCGTGCTCGATGATTGTCGGGTCACGACGGAAACGTTGTCGACGCTGCCAGTGAAGATCCGCGCGAAACAGGAAACGTTCGCGCAGACAGGCGGCTTGCACGCCTGCGCGCTTTTCGACCTCCACGGCGAGTTGCAAAGCATCCGCGAAGATGTCGGACGTCACAACGCGCTCGATAAGCTGATCGGCCATGCATTCCTGGAGAACCAGCTCCCGTTGCACGGCCGTGTCCTGCTGCTCAGCGGCCGGGTCTCATTCGAGATGATGCAAAAAGCCTTGGCAGGCGGAATCTCGATTGTCGCGGCGATCTCGGCGCCAACCACCCTCGCGGTCGAGTTCGCGCGAGAAAGCAATCAAACCCTGATCGGATTTCTCCGTGGCGAAACAATGAACGTTTATGCTGGCGGTGAGCGGATCCGGGCTGAGCCTAAGAATCTTTAGCCACGGATGAACACGGATAAGGAGGAAGCTATCGATCTCTTCATCCGCGAAAATGTGTGTTAATCCGTGGCCAGAACTTTCCTGCTCCCCGCTTTCTGCATTGCGGCCTTGAAGCCATGCGGCTTCGTCTGTACCCAGGCGGCGAATTTCGAGACACCCGGATGAGCCTTCAACTTTTCAATCGTGTTGAACTCGCGCTCCAGTTCCTTCTCGGAAAGCAGCTGATGGATCTGGGAGTGACACGGCCCGCAGATCCCAACCACCCGCCGTACGGCCGCGCGCTCGAAGTCGCGTTTGTTCTTCTTGTTGCAATGACGCGTGCGCGGAATGAGATGGTGCCGCGTCAAAGTCTCGTCACGACCGCAGATCGCGCAGATTCCTGCAGCGAGAAATTTAGCCACCGATGAACACAGATTGACACAGATGAAGACATCCAGCCGCCTTTCTGAATCTGTGTTTCATTTGTATAAATCTGTGGCTGCTTCTTTTCTGGTTACACACGGTCGCCCGAGTGTTGGTGCCGTGACTTGAAGGTCAGCTCAGCGATGCCGGACTTATCGAGCTCGCCCAGACCTTGCGCGATCATCCGTTTGTATTGTTCCCTGGTCGCGGTCGCGACCGGCAGGTCTAATCCGACTTCATCCGCCAGGTCGAGCGCGATCCCGCTGTCTTTGGCGGCGTGCGCTGCGGAGAAGAAACAGGCGTGATCGCGGTTCTGCATGTCGTCCGCATCCGTCTGAAGGACGCGCGATGCGGCGCCCGTTTGACCAAAGACCTCTCGTAACATCGCAAGGTCGAGCCCGAGGGCATCGCCGAGCCCAAGACCTTCCGCGAGACCCGCGGTATTGATATTCATCACCATATTCACGAGCGCCTTCACCTTCGCGGCTTCTCCCGTCTTGCCGACAAAGCGCAACGACGAGCTCAGCTCGCGGAGAAGCGGCTCTGCGCGCGCAAACGTCTCCTCATTCCCCCCGCACATCAGATAAAGCGACCCTTCCCGCGCCTGCGTAATGCTGGAAGCCATGCACGCTTCCAGCGTTTCTGCGCCGGCCTTCTGCGCGAGCTCCTCCACTTCCTCGTGCACCTCCGGTGAAACCGTCGCGCAATTGATGAAGATCTTGCCACTTGCGTTCACGAGCAGGTTGTCTGCGCCGGAAAAAATTGCGCGCATCGCGGTGTTATCGGAAACGACCGTAAAGATGACGTCCGCGCCAGCGGTCACGTCGCCCAGTGTCGGGCACGCCGTGGCGCTAAGTTCGCTCGCGAGTGCGGTCACCGTCGTTCGATTCGTGTCAAACAGAGTCGTGACATGAAACCCGCGCTCCTGTAAGCGGCGCGCCATGTTCGCGCCCATTCGTCCGACACCCACGAAACCGATGTTCATCTTTGGAACGTCGCTGCGAAGAATGGATTGTCGCGCTTCTCTTTCCCGACTGTCGTCAGCGGGCCGTGTCCCGGACAGACGATCGTGTCTTCCGGTAACGTGAGGATCTTCTCGAGGTTGTTCCGGAGAGCGTCTTGATACGAGACCGCGCCGCCGCCCATCGAGCCTGCGAAGAGTGAGTCGCCAACTACTGCAACAGTGCGGACCAAACCGTTGACCACGTAGGTGATTCCACCCGCGGAATGTCCCGACGTAAGCCGCGTCTCAACCCTGAGGCCGCCAAGTTGGAACTGTTTTCCTTCCTTGATGCGCTCTGCGCCAGTGGCTGATTCGTGCTGTGAAATGAAAGTCGGCGCGCCCGTTTCCGCCTGCAGCCGCGGAAGGTCCGCGACGTGATCGGAATGGGCATGCGTCAAAAGGATCAATTTGATCGCGAGCTTCTCTTCCCCCGCTAGGCGCAGCATTTCCGCGCAATCCGCTCCCGTGTCGAAAGCGATCGCCTCGCGTGTGCGCGAGTCCCACAACAAATACGCGTTCACCGTCATGTCGCCGTACTGCGTGTTGAACTGAGCGACGCCGTCGATCTGGGCGAGTTGTGCCGGCTCCCACGTCCCTTCGGCCAAACGCAGCAATGACGGCGCGTGCAAACCCAGCCGTGGCGCCACGCGCTCGGCGACTTCTGTGTTGATCTTCCCATCGCGCAGTTGTCGGACTTGCTCCGGTCGCACGCCGGAGTCTTCCGCCAATTCACTATCGGAAATCCCAAGGCCGCGCTGCGCCTTCCCCAGAATGTCGGCTGCGCCGTCTTCGAGCGGGATCATCATGTGTGTCTACGCGTGCGCCGTCGCTGCTGGTTGCTTCATGCCTTAGATCGGGCAACGCCCTCGCGAAAAACTCACCCGCGCGCGCTGCGACTTCTTCAACCGACCATGTCCCCGCAGACTCTTTTTCGATCGACGTCATCTTCACATTCGTGATTCCGCACGGCACGATGTGGTCAAAGGCCGAGAGATCGCCCGCGACATTCAGCGCGAAGCCATGCATCGTGACCCATTGGCGCACGCCCACGCCGATGGACGCGATCTTGCGGTCCGCCACCCAGACGCCGGTGAGGCTCGCTCGTGTCTGCGCAGCAATGCCGTAGCTCGAAAGCAACTCCACAAGTGTGCCTTCAATCCAGCGGAGATACCGGTGCAGATCCTGGCCCTTGCGCCGCAAATCTATAATTGGGTAGCCGACGAGCTGACCCGGCCCATGGTAAGTGGCCTGCCCGCCGCGATTGATCGGGAAGAGCGGGTGTGGCAGATGCGAAGCCCCCAGCAAGCTGGAGCGGTCCGGCGTCCGCCCAATGGTGTAAACGGGCTCGTGTTCGAGCAGGAGTATTTCATCGGGCCGTGCCGCCTCCGCGCGTTTGCGCGCGACGATCTTTTCCTGCATCGCAAGCGCGTCGGCGTAGCGCATTCGTCCCAACCAGCGTGGCGAGAGGCGAGGTTCGGACTCAACTTGCATTGCGCGGGCTCAGGAAACGGAAGGAAATTCAGCCACGGATAAACACGGATTTCCACGGATGAGAAGAATCTGAATTGTTCCTAATCCGTGTCCATCCGTGGCTGAAGATCTCCTCATATCTGCGCTCCTGCCGGCACGCCGAGTCGCGCCGCTTCCTGAGAGCGCAGATGCGTCACTCCGATCGCGAGCGCATCCGCCGCATCAGGTCCCGGCGTCTCCGTCAGACCAAGGAGCGCGCGAATCATGAAAGCCACCTGCCCTTTGTCCGCGCTCCCGCGACCCACCGTGGCCTGCTTAATCCGGGTGGGCGCATACTCGTAGACAGGCAATCCTCGCTCCGCGGCTGCCAGGATCGCCGCTCCGCGAGCGGCCCCGAGGGCGATCGCCGTCTTATAGCTCTGCACGTAAATGACCGATTCGAGTGCGCAGCAAACTGGCTCATGTTCGCAAATCAAATCCGCCAGTTGTTCGCGAATCGCCACGAGACACGCTGAAGGTCGCAGCGCCGGGGCGTTATGAATAACGCCGTAATAAAGCGCGCGCTGCCTGCCGCTCAGCGCTTCGACAATCGCAACGCCGCAATTTCGCAAAGAGGCATCGATGGCCAGCACCCGCATCGTGCAAGCGTGACAGGCTGCCTCGCCGATTCAAGCTCGCTTGGCGTTGCGATGGGATAGGGGCAAATGCGTCGGCGTAGCTGCGGCGGTCAATTGCGACGGCTGGTGAGCGCCACTAATGGTTAACGGCCATGGCGCGCCAATACATCCTCCAACGCGCGCCTGCCGCGGCGGGGATTCACATCGATTACGCGGCTGAGTTAAATGAGCAGCAGCTTGCGGCGGTGACGGCTTCGCCCGGGCCATTGCTGGTGATCGCGGGAGCGGGCAGCGGCAAGACGCGGACGCTCACCTATCGTGTCGCCTACCTGCTCGAAAATGGCGTCGACCCGCGGAACATCCTGCTCCTGACGTTCACGAACAAAGCCTCGCGACAGATGCTCGACCGCGTCGCGAACCTTTTGCCCGTCGACGCGAGCGGGCTTTGGGGCGGAACCTTTCACTCGATCGGGAACCGCATGCTGCGGCGGCATGGGACCGTGCTCGGTTACTCGAGCAGCTTTACGATTCTGGACCGCGAAGATCAGAAGGATTTAATCGATACCGTCGTCTCTGGTGCTGGGATTAACCCGAAGGAGATTCGGTTCCCAAAAGGCGATGTTCTCGCCGACATTTTCAGTTTCACGGTCAATACCGAGCGGACGATCGAGGAGCTGCTCGCGGAAAAGTTCCCGTATTTCCTGCCGCTGATAGAGCAGATCAAAGATGTGCACGCACGCTATGAGCGGAAGAAAAAAGCCACGAACTCGATGGACTTCGACGATCTGCTCGAGAAGACGCTCCGGATGCTTAAAGAGCACGGGGAAGTGGCCGCGTTTTATCGGCGCCAATTTCAATTCATCCTCGTGGACGAGTATCAGGACACAAACAAGATCCAGGCAGACTTCATCGACACGCTCGCGGCCGAGCATCGGAACGTGATGGTGGTAGGCGATGACGCGCAATCGATCTATTCCTGGCGCGGTGCCAATTTCAAAAACATCCTCGCTTTTCCGGAGCGCTATCCCGATGCGCAGATCTTCAAGATCGAGCTGAACTACCGGAGCGTGCCTGAAATTCTGGCCGTCGCGAATGCGGCCATCGCCCCGAACGTGCAGCAATTCCGCAAGCAACTGAGCGCAACGCGTGACACGAAAGAACTGAAGCCCGCCATCGTGGCGTTGCGCGATGGTGGGGAACAGGCGCAGTTTGTCGCGCAACGTATCCTGGAGCTTCGTGACGAAGGCATCGAGCTGGATGAGATCGCGATTCTTTATCGCGCGCACTACCACGCGGTGGAGCTACAGCTCGAGCTTTCGCGCCGCGGAATTCCCTATCAAATCACGAGCGGCGTCCGTTTCTTTGAGCAGGCGCACATTAAGGACGTAGCGGCGTTCATCCGCTTCGTGGCGAACTCACGCGACGAGGTGGCCTTCAAGCGGATGGTGAAACTGTTGCCGGGCATCGGCAACAAGAGCGCAGATACGCTCTGGCGAGCGTGGGAGGCGTCGCTGCATGCAAATGGCGAGGTCACGAACTGGAGTGAGCGCCTCGTCCCGATGCCGGTCGGCGCGAGATCGAAGAAATCCTGGGAACAACTCGCTTATACCCTGGATGAAATCGCGCCGCGAGGTGCGGCGAATCCGCCTTCGGAAATGATTATCTCAATCGTCGCGGCGATTTACGACGACTACGCGAAGGCGAATTTCTCGAATTACGATCTGCGCCGCGAAGATCTCAATCAACTGGCGGCTTTCGCGCGGCAGTTCAAAGACGCACACGAGTTCCTCTCGCAACTCGCACTCATCAGCAACGTCGACGCGGAGGCAGCGCCGAACCAAAATGCCGAGACCGAGGCGGTGAATCTATCGTCGGTGCATCAGGCTAAAGGGCTGGAATATCACACCGTTTTCGTGATCTGGCTGACGGACGGAATGTTCCCCAGCGCACGCTCGCTCGAAGCGCCGGAAGCGATCGAAGAAGAGCGCCGGCTCTTCTACGTGGCCATCACCCGGGCGCGGGATGAACTTTACCTGACCTACCCGCAGATGCGCTTCAATGCCGGGTATGGCGACATGTTCCAAAGGCCGTCGCGTTTCCTGAAGGAGATCCCAACCCAACTGCTGGAGGACTGGCAGGTCGGCCGAGGGTAAAGATTTCTTTAGCCACGGATTAATACAGATGAAACACGGATTAGAGGCAGCAGAGGAGCATCCTGTTCACCTGCTTCACCGGGAGGCTACTGAGAAGATCATTGGGGCGGCGCTCGAGGTGCATCAGCAGCCTGGGTATGGCTTCCTTGAGCGTGTTTACCAGCGCGCGTTGCAGGTCGAGTTGGTTCGCCGCGGATGTTCCGCTGAAGTCGAGACGCGAATCCAAGTTCTGTGCAAAGGCGTAGTCGTCGGCGATTACGATGCTGATCTCCTCGTCGACAGCTGTGTTGTAGTCGAGATCAAGGTCGCAGCAGACTACGACAGGCACGATGAAGCGCAGTTATTGAACGAGTTGAAAGCCACCGGGCTAAAAGTCGGGCTGCTCTTGAACTTCGGCAGAACAAAGGTTGCGCATAGGCGCCTTGTTTTCTGAATCCGTGTTTCATCCGTGTCTATCCGTGGCTGAATGAATTTTTCCCCCGAACGACGTATCGCCGGCGTGCTCACGCCGTTGTTCGCGCTCCGCACTGAGAATGATCTGGGGATCGGCGATCTCGAGGGCTTGCGGCAGTTCGTCGACTGGGCCGCAGGCATCGGATTCAAGCTGGTGCAGTTGTTGCCGATCAACGAGACCGGGGGGGACAACAGCCCCTATAACGCGATCAGTGCGATGGCGATTGAGCCGGCCGCTTTGCATCTCGCGCCCGGGTCGCCGGAAGACCTGACGCAGGCGGACCTCGACGAGGCTGTGACGCCCGCGAGGCTGAAGAAGTTGCGTTCCGGCACCGTGAAGTACGCCGAAATACGGCGCCTCAAACGGGCCTTGCTCGAAAGAGCGTTCGCACGATTCCAGCGTCGAAGCCGTGCCGACGACGAACGCGCGCAGGCCCTGGCCGAATTCTGTAGGCAGGAGCAGGGATGGCTCGGAGATTATGTTTTCTTTCGCGCGCTCATGGACGGGAACGGCGGCAGCGAGGCGTGGGATCTTTGGCCCGAAGAGCATCGCTCGGCGCCTGCGGCTCGCGCCTGGCTGGACCGGCAAGAACCCGAGGCGAAAGAGCGTTTTGCTGAGCGCGAGCAGTTCTTTCGTTACGTCCAATGGCTCGCCTACGAGCAATGGCGCGCGGTGAAACAATACGCGGAGGAACAGGGCGTGGCGCTCATGGGCGACATCCCTTTCGGGGTCAGCTATTACAGCGCGGACGTTTATTCCAGGCCCGAGGAGTTCGCCCTCGCCTGGTCGGGCGGGGCGCCGCCGGAACCGTATTTCAAAGACGACGAGTTCACTCAAAAATGGGGGCAGAACTGGGGTATTCCACTTTACCGCTGGGACGTAATGCGCGGAAACGACTTTGATTGGTGGCGGCAGCGCGTCCGGGGCGTGCGGCGCATTTTCCATGTCTTCCGCATCGATCATGTCCTGGGGTTTTACCGCATCTATGCCTTCCCGTGGCGGCCGCAGCGAAACGCTGATTTTCTTCCTCTGAGCTGGGACGAAATGCTTCAGCATACCGGCGGCGACATCCCACATTTTTCGCCGCGGGACGATTCCAATCATGAGAACTGGGAGGCAAACCGACGTGAAGGTGAGGAGTATCTGCGAATGGCCCTGGAGGCCGCTGAGAGCACCCGACTCGTGGGGGAAGATCTAGGGACGGTTCCGCCCTATGTGCGTCCCAGTTTGCAGTCGCTGGCCATTGCCGGTTTTAAGATCCCGCAATGGGAGGACAGGCCGGACGGGCGCATCATTCCCGGCCACGAATACCAGCGGCTCTCTGTCGCCACTTACGCCACGCACGATCACAAACCACTTCGAGCCATGTGGGACGACGCGTTCGATGAAAGCAGCGCGGACCGGGAACAGGCGCGCGGCGACTTGCGAAAGATCGCCGAGTTCGCCCGGATTTCCTCGCTCAGCGAGGAAGGGGAATACGACCGCGCTTTCTATGCGCCCGTCATGGAAGCGCTCTTCCGCAGCGAAGCCTGGATGGCGATCGTCATGATCACCGATCTGCTCGCGCGGAAAGAGCGTTTCAACGTTCCGGGCACAGCCGCGGACTCAAACTGGAGCCGGCGGCTGCATCTCACGGTGGCGCGGCTGGCGAGCAGCCGGACGGTGAAGCACCGGATGAGAATCGTGCGCACGCTGCTCAAGGAAAGCGGCAGAATTTAGCCACGGAGTAACACGGCTGAAACACGGATAAAGAAAGCGACGGAAGAAAGACCGATGAAGGCTAAGCCGTCCACTCCTGGTCTTTCTGAAAAATCCGTGTTTCATCCGTCTCCATCCGTGGCTAAAGAGATTCAATGACCTCACCAATCAAAGTGGCGATCACCGGCACGGCCGGACAAATCGGATATTCCCTGCTCTTCCGCGTCGCTTCCGGCGCAATGTTCGGTCCGGAGCAGCCGGTGGAATTGTATCTGATTGAAATTCCACCCGCACTCGACGCCCTCAAAGGCGTGGTCATGGAACTGGACGACTGCGCGTTTCCTCTCCTCAAAAACGTCGTCGCGACGGCGGATCTGAACGAAGGCTTTCGTGGCGTCGATTGGGCGCTGCTCGTCGGAAGCGTGCCGCGCAAGGCCGGCATGGAAAGGGGTGATCTGCTCGGGATCAACGGCAAAATTTTCATCGGCCAGGGACAGGAAATCGAGAAGAACGCGGCGCCGGATGTGCGCATCCTGGTTATCGGAAACCCTTGCAACACCAATTGCCTGATCGCGATGAACAACGCGAAGTCGATCCCGCCTGATCGCTGGTTCGCCATGACGCGGCTGGACGAAAACCGTGCCAAAGCTCAACTCGCGCAAAAGGCCAGGGTGGAAGTGACCGCGGTTTCGAACATGACGATTTGGGGTAATCACTCCGCGACTCAATACCCCGATTTCTACAGCGCGACGATCAACGGGAAATCGGCTGCGGAAGCGATAGCCGACGAGCAGTGGCTGAAGGAGACATTTATTCCGGCGGTGCAACAGCGCGGTGCTGCCATCATCAAAGCGCGCGGCCTTTCCTCCGCCGGATCGGCGGCGAACGCTGTCGTCGATACGGTTCGCTCGCTCACCAACGACACGCCAAAGGACGATTGGAACAGTGTGGCTGTTTGTTCCGATGGCAGCTACGGAGTGGCAGAAGGATTAATCTCTTCCTTCCCCGTCCGAGCGCGCGGGGACAAGTGGGAGATCGTGCAAGGCGTGAAGCTCAACGAATTCAGCCGCGCGAAAGTAAACGCATCAGTCGCGGAGCTGAAGGAAGAACAATCCCTCGTTAAGGACCTCTTGAAGTAGCATCGCGCATCATTGCGCGCGTCTTCGTCAGGTTTTGTTGGACGCCGGCGTTGTCGGGCTCGAGACGCAGGGCCGCTTCCAGGCGAGCGATTGCCTCGGGAAAATTACCGAGCATGGCAAGCGCGATGCCGGAATTGCTCAGCACGCCTGCGTTCCAGGGCTGGCGTGCGAGGACCCACTCGTAATGCGGCAATGCCTCTTCGGGCTTGCCGCCATCGGCGAGCGCATTCCCGAGGTTTTGATGTGCCTCGAGCAGATCGGGTTTCGCTTCGAGCGCGGCGTGGTAAAAAGAAAGCCCATCGCGCGGCCGCCCCTGCCTCGCGAGAGCTTCGCCCAGATTGTTGTTTGCTTCGGGATAGCGCGGGTTGATCGAGAGGGATTTTCGATAATCCGCCATCGCCTCGCCGCTCATGCTGGCGCGCGCGTGGTAGAGCCCGCGATTGTTGTAGGCCAGATAGTTATTCTTCGTCACGGCGATGGCCTGATCGAACAAAGTCAACGAAGTCTCCCAGACTCCCAGCTGTCTCCAGGTGAGGACCGCACAGGCGGCGAGAATCGCGGCGGCTGCAATGGCGCAAATACGACGCGCGCGCGGGGAAACGAAGGCTTCGGAGATGGTCCAGACGAGCGCCATCTGCACACCGAGGATGGGCAAATACGTATAGCGATCGGCCATGTAGTGCAGACCCACCTGCACCAAACCACTTACCGGCAGGAGCATGATCAGGAACCAGAGCCAGCCGCTGGCGAGCCAGGGTCGCGCCCGAAGTTGAAATACGGCCACGCCCGTCACGACGCTGAGGAACAGAATGGCCCCGGCCGTGGTGGAGACGGGCCAGAATCCAGGATGCGGATAAAGCACCGTTAAATCAACGGGCACAAAAAACTTCTGCAGATACCCGACGAAAGAGACGGCGGCATTCGCAAGCCGAGCCGTGATCGGCAGGGCGGCGGAGACCGCGCCGCCCTCCTTTTGCATGAAGAGAGTGATCGCGCAGGACGCAATGCTCAGGACCACGAACGGCAGCTTCTCGACGAACAAGTGAGAGATTCGCTCCGGGTTATCTTTGAGCTGAAGCCGGCGGAGCGGCCAGAAATCGAGCAAAAGTAAAACGCCCGGGAGGCTAACCAACATCGGTTTGCACATCAGGCCGATAGCAAACGCGAGTAATGTGAACCCGAGATACTGGCTGGTGCGCACGAAGCGCGCCCGTCGCTCTTCGACATAAAGGGCGTAAAACCAAAGCGTGAGCAGGAAAAAGAACCCACTCAGCAGATCCTTCCGCTCCGCAATCCAAGCCACCGACTCGACCCGCAGCGGATGCCACGCGAATAAGGCGGCGCAAAACGCCGCGGTCCAGAAAGTGCCGGTCAAACGCCGAAAAACGAGAAAGACGAGCACAGCATTCAGCGCGTGCCAAAAGAGGCTGACCGCGTGATGGCCTTGCGCGTCGTCGCCGAACAAAGCCCAATCGGCCATGTGCGAAAGCCAGGTGATGGGATGCCAGTTTGCGCCATGACCGGTGGTAAAGGCCCAGCGGACCGCGGTGCCGGAGAACCCAGCTTGCACGTACGGGTTGCTCGTGACGTAAACGGGATCGTCGTAATTGACGAAGTCGTTACCGATCGATCGACTAAAAAGAAGCAGTGTGCCAAGAAACAACGCTGCGCAAACGAGCGCAGTGCGACGCTGCGGCTTAGTGGACGGGATCACAACCCAACCTGGAACTGGCCTCGCGATGCCTTAGTGCAATCTTCACGGCCGTCGACCAAGAAAGAACCGGGCATAATCTGAATATTGGTTGGGCGGGTCCGGGCAGCAACCAATGGCCGCAGAGAGCATTCCACCGCGAATTCGGACCGCTCCGTTCGACGTTCAGATTTGGCTGTTCGGCGTTTACGCGCGGACAGCGTGCGGTCCGCGGAGGTCCAACCGCCTAAGCGCCGGTCCGAACGAACATCGCGCTGTCGTAATAGGTTCGGAAACCGGTCACACCTTCGGCATCGAAGTCGAGCACGCTCACGCCGCGATAGTCGACCGGCCGGCCGTCGGCCATCGTGCCGCGTGAACGCCATTCCAAGGCAGCGGAACTCTCTCCTACCACTTCGCTGACAAACTCAGAGTGAACTTCGCCGAACTGGTTTAGGTACGCTTTCCAAAACTCAGCCGCGTCATTCCCGTGATCGCCTCCAAGATTGGTGAGGTGCGCGCCTTGGCGGAACAGATTGGCAACAAACTTCGCGTCCCGCTTTTCTTCTGTCTGCTGTAAGGCCTCCTTGAACCGGGCCGGTATTCCATCCCCCTTCTGTGCGCTCATACCAGCAATACGTGCCGAAGGACGACGCGGATGTAACCTGTCGTCGCCAGAGCGTCCTGCGCGCACTCAGCCTAACTCTGCACCGGTCAAAAGCGAAAATGCTTCGCGATACTTAGCTGATGTCTTCTCGATTACGCCCCGCGGCAGAGAGGGAGCGGGCGGGGTCTTGTCCCAATCGAGCGTCTCAAGGTAGTCGCGCACGAATTGCTTGTCGAAGCTGGGCGGGCTCTGTCCGGTGACGTAACGATCCGTCGGCCAAAAACGCGAGGAGTCCGGTGTGAGGCATTCGTCGATCAGAAGCAGTTCGCCATCAAGCAGTCCGAATTCGAATTTCGTGTCGGCTACGATAATGCCCCGTTCGGCTGCATGCTCGCAGCCCGCGCTGTAGATTCGCAAACTCAAGTCGCGCGCCCGCCGGGCGGTATCCTCTCCCAAAATGCGGCGGCATTCCTCCCACCCAATGTTCACGTCGTGCCCGGCCTGACTCTTGGTCGAGGGCGTAAAAATCGGCTCCGGTAATTTCGAGGCGAGCTGCAAATCTGGCGGAAGCCGGTGCCCGCAGACCGTTCCCTTCTCCTGATATTCCTTCCAACCGGAACCGGCCAGGTATCCGCGCACCACGCATTCCACCGGCAGCGGCTCGGTTTTGCGCACGATCATGGAGCGACGCGCCAGTTGCTCGCGGAAGGACTCCAACTCCGGCGGCAGCTCCCATTGCAGCGCAATCATATGATTAGGCGTGAAAGTGAAACGCTGAAACCAGAAAGCGGAGAGCTGATTGAGCACGGCGCCCTTGTCGGGAATAGGATCGGGGAGGATGCAGTCAAACGCGGAGAGACGATCGGTCGTCACAAAGAGGAGCGTTTCGCCAAGATCGAAAACTTCGCGGACCTTGCCGCTGCGGAGCTTGGGGATGCGGGGGAGGTCGAGGGCGGTGACGAGGGCGGACATTCGCGGTTGCAAACATCGAACACCGAACATCGAACGTCCAACATCGAATGCGGACCTCTCCGTTCGACGTTCGATGTTCGATGTTGGATGTTCGGTCTTCATGGCCGGCCTCGTCATCAAACCCCGCGCCCGCATCCTCCATGGCCACGATTGGGTCTTCTCCGGCGAGGTCCTGAAGGCTTTCGGCAGCCCAGAGGATGGCGATGTCATCTCCCTCAAAGATGGAAGGGATCGCCTCCTGGGGAGCGCGATTTACAACAGCAAATCGCAAATCGTGGCGCGCCGCTTCTCCCGGCGACGGCAGGATCTCGACGCTGATTTCTTCGCGCGCCGCATTGCCCAGGCGGTCGACTACCGCGGTCGACGCGGAGTGGATGCGCGCCTCTGCCGCGTTGTCTGGAGCGAGAGCGATGGCTTGCCCGGTGTGATCGTCGATCGTTACGGAGACAACCTCGTCCTCCAAACGCTCACGCTCGCGATGGAGCAACGGAAAGATCTGATCGTAGAAGCGCTTTGCGGCGCGAGTTTTCAAGCTGCATTGGCCGGAGAGGCAAGTTCGAAACTTACGCCACAATCCATCATCGAGCGCAACGATGCGCCCGTCCGCCGCGCGGAAGGCCTCCCGCTTCAGAACGGGGTCCTCTACGGCCAACCGCCGGACAAAGTGGAGATCGAAATAGACCGCGTGCAATTCACGATCGACCTGCTCCATGCGCAGAAGACCGGTTTTTATCTCGATCAGCTCCAGCACTACGCCGTGATTGCAAAATACGCCGCCGGCAAACGCGTCCTCGATTGTTTCACCAGTCAGGGCGCGTTTGCGCTTGCCTGCGCCAAGGCGGGTGCGCTTGCCGTGACGGCCGTGGACGCCAGCGCGGAAAGTGTCGCCGCCGCGCGGAGCAACGCGGAACGAAACGGCCTGCGCGTAAACTTCGTCGAGGAAGACGTTTTCCAATTTCTGCGCGGCGCTGAAAAGGCGAAGGCGGAATACGACCTGATCATCTTAGACCCTCCATCTTTCACGAAAACGAAAGGCGGCCTGCACAATGCGATGCGCGGCTATCGTGAGCTGCATGTCCGCGCGTTTAATCTGCTTTCGAAAGATGGCCAGCTTGCGACATTTTCCTGTTCCCACCACGTCACGGAAGCCATCTTCGCGCAGACCATTGCCGACGCTCTCGTCGATGCGCGTCGTTCCGCGCGTCGCCTGCGCCGTTTCGAACAGGCGCTCGATCATCCAGTGTTGCCCACCATCCCCGAGACCGAATATTTCAAAGGCGTGCTGCTCGAAATGATGCCGGGACGATGAATGAGCTGACGGCTGCCTTCGACCGACTCGCGCCCTGGGTCTTCAAGTTTCGAATCCGCGACCAGGATTACGGAGGGGCGATCAGCGCGCTCGGCGACGAGCGGCTGGAGCGATTCTTTTGCTTCGCCCCCGACGCAGCCCGGGTTCTGGAGCTGGGCTCATTGGAAGGCGCCCACACGGTGCAAATTGCGGCACGCCCCGGCATGACGGAGGTGGTGGCGATCGAAGGCCGTGCGGCCAATATCGCGAAAGCGTCCCTCGTGCAGCGAGCGTCGGGAATTGCAAACGCGGAGTTTGTGCAGGCCAATCTGGAGGAGACTGATCTCGCCAGCTTTGGCCGCTTCGACGCGATTTTTTGCTCGGGCCTTCTCTATCATCTCCCGGAGCCCTGGAAATTGGTCGAAGCATTGCCGGCCGTCGCTCCGAAGCTTTTTATCTGGACGCATTACGCGCGGGACGCGGAGGCGGAAGTAATTTCCCACGGGTTGCGGGGGAAAATTTTCGTCGAAAGCGGTTTGGAAGAACCGCTCAGCGGCATGTCACCAACTTCCATGTGGCTGACGCTGGGATCCCTGATCACCGCGCTGACCCGTAGTGGCTATGGGAGTGTCCACGTGCTCCACAACGATCTGACGCATCCGAATGGGCCGGCCGTTACCATTGGCGCTACTACTAGCGCCCTCCCTCCGTCAATCAGCGGCGGCGAAGGATGACGAACTCCTGTTCGGCTCCGATTTTTTCGAAGCCGGGCACGGACATGTCTCGCGTCCGATCCAACCACTCATCCGCGCGAATGCCTTTCGGCGTCCCAGCGATCAGACCCGCGCGCCGGTGGTCGCCTCTACCGTCCATGCCTTTCCAGACCGCGGCCGACCTACCGTTCAGTTGGCGAGGCCCGCCGCCACACAAAGCAGCGTGAGAGCAGTAACAATAAGGTTGCGCGTAACGTTCCCGCTTTGGACTTTTGATTTCGAGCCCGTTTGCTCCTGCGGGTTCCCCGGCGCAACCTCGTTATCAACAGCCCTACACCTGAACTGCAGCAGAACGTTGAGCATTACTGTTGCCCAGTCGGGTCTCGGCTGGACGGCAAAACTAGGGATGAAAAGGGCCGAACAAATTATGCTTTGGAGCCAGCATCAAGCCGGCTTCTCTCCTGGAATTTCCGGCTCGTTTCCTATGACGCGCGAAATTCATCAGGCTCATTGCCGGATATTCCCGCCCAAG